>JANLYC010000357.1:0-7025 GCA_031365435.1 Nocardioidaceae bacterium | reverse complement strand
CGACCCGACCCGCGGTGGGGTGGCGGCGTCGTTGAACGAGATCGGTCGAGCCTCGAAGGTCGGCATCGAACTCGTCGAGCATCAGCTACCGATCCCGCAGGCGGTCAAGGACGCCTGCGGTCTGCTGGGGCTCGACCCGTTGTACGTGGCCAACGAGGGCAAGCTGATCTGCATCGTGCCGGCCGACCGTGCCGACGACGTGTTGGCAGCGATGCAGCAGCATCCACTCGGCCGTGGTGCCGCCATCATCGGCTCGTGCGTCGAGGGACATCCCGGGATGGTGGTCGCCAAGACGGGTCTCGGCGGCACTCGCGTGGTCGACATGCCGATCGGCGAACAGCTGCCCAGGATCTGCTGAGTGGCGGTCACGGCGCTGAGCGGAGGGGCGCTCCGGTTCGCGCGCTACGCCTATCCGCCGAACGAGCTCGGCTACTGCGGGCCCGCCGGAGCGGGTGAGTTCCTGGGGATCACCGCCCTCGACGCCGAGGCTGAGGTACGACGACGCGCTCGGCTCTTCGAAGGTGCCTGGCACTACCTGGAGGTGATCGCGGCCGCCGCGCAGATCGATGATCCGCTCGACGACCGGGTTGTGGAGGCCTACTGGGTGGGCAACGAGCTCCTCGACTCGCTCGACCCCGCTGAGCTGCTCACCGAGCTTCGGACCCGCTTTCGCGGTCAGTCGGGTGGCTCGTGGGCAGACGCCGGCGCCCGTGCGAGCGCGCACCACAGCTTCCACGTCTTCGAGGTCTACCCCTGGGTGTCGCTGCTCGGCGGTCGTGACGACCGGGTACCCCTCAACGTGCTGGAGCAGTGCCGGATCCGGACCGGTCACGTCGTGGCGGTCGAGGGCGAACGGGCCACGGTGCGGACCAGACCCCTCGCGTGGGACAGCGCCCGGCTGTCCTTGGGTCCGGAGCGGGCGGAACTGGTGCGCTGGGCAGACGGCGGCCAAGGACTGCTCGACTCGGTGCACGTGGGCGACCTGGTGTCGTTGCACTGGGACTGGGTGTGCGACGTGCTCGACGAACGCGCGCAGGAGGCCATCACCCGTCGGGAGGCCGCACAGCTGGCGGCACTGGCAGCGCACTGAACCGACGCCTGGGAGGTTGCTGTGTGCGACCGCACCGGGGCTGTCCGTCACCAGCGTCCTCGCCTAGGATGACCCGAACGGGCTATTTCTCCCCGGTTCTCTCGGGAAGCCCACGTGATCCCGGACAGCCAGGCTTACCTTTGCTCCTTAGGGTTTGCACCTCCTCAGCACCCACGTTCTCGGAAGGCTTCAATGACTCACCGTCGACTGCTCATGGGAGTGGCGTGCGCCGCTCTCACCACCACCGCGCTGGTCCTCCCGGCGTCAACCGCCAGCGCTGTCCAAGCCTTTGGCGACAACTGCACCGCCGACGACACGACAACGCCGAACACCTGGATCCTGCAGGCTGACTGCATGACGAGCTCGACGATCGTGATCCCCGACGGCATCACGCTCGACGGCAAGCTGCACACGATCACGGCCTTGGAGGCGGGAACGCCTTTCTCAGGGCCGATCATCACGTCCGCCCCCGGCACCAGCGGCGCGCCGACTGTGTTGAAGGTCCAGAAGCTCTCGATCACCACGAACTTCGGCGCCGTGAGTGGGGCCAACCCGGCTGTCGGCATCAAGTTCGACGGCGCGTACGGCACCGTGTCGAACGTGACGATCAGCGCCGTCAGCCACGGCAACGCCGGCGACGACGGGTACGGCATCGAGGCCGACAACTCGGTTGGCGCACCCATGACCGCGACCCAGCAGGTCCGCATCAGCGCTACGACCGTGAGCCGATACCAGAAGTACGGCGTGTACGCCCACGGGCCGGTCAAGGTCAGCCTGATCAACTCCACGGTGCGATCCAGCGGCGACCCGAGTGGCAGCCCGATCGATGGACTCGCGGCGGACGCTGTCTTCCTGACCAGCGGTACCACGGGGACCATCAAAGGCAGCCATATCTCGGTCAACGGGTGGACCGGGCCCGGGCGCCCGAGCGACACCTATGGCACCGGCATTCGGCTCTACAACACCGGCGGACGGATCGGCGTGACCAACAACGTCATCGACTCCACGACCGGAGGAGACGTCGGGCTGGCCGTCGACAACGACCCGGTCAGCATCGTGCGCACCACGGCCGACGTGAGCTGCACGTTGTTCAGCCGCGGATCCACACCGAGCCCCGACCCGTACGGCTACGGTGTGCTCCGCTTCACCGACAGCAGCAAGAAGACGAGCAGCCCCATCTCCGACAGCACGTTCACGGGTTGGAGGCAGGACACGGCGATCTACGACGGCACGAGCTTCGGAGCCGGTGACCCGAACAATGCAGCGGGACAGTGCCCGCCGAGCTCGCCTACGGCCGTCTTCGCCCGCGGGGGCGACCACAGCAGCAAGGTGACCTGGAAGGCCGGCTCCCCGCTCGCCTACGCACCGGTCACGGGCTACACCGTCTCGGCGAAGGCTGCCGGACACAAGGCGGTCACGACCTCGGCCGGCCCGAACGCGACGAGCGCCACGCTGACCGGCCTCAACAACACGCTCACGTACACGGTCACCGTTCAGGCCGACAGCAACGGCGGCTCGACGACCTCGACCGACATGCTCTACCCGACCACGTTGTCCTTCGGCGCCAAGCCGGCCATCATCAGCAAGGGTCAGAAGTCGGTGCTCCACGGCACGCTGTCCAGCAGGGACCCCAAGGCGAAGCTGGCCAGGCGCGCCATCGTCATCTCGGCGAAGCCGGCCGGTGGATCCTGGTCCAAGCTCAAGACCGTGCGCACCAGTCCGAGTGGGGCGTTCTCGCTCGGTGTCCGACCGCACAAGCGGACGAGCTACCAGGCGTCATACGCCGGAGGTCCTGACCTCGCCAGCACTCGGGTCACCACGGTCCGGGTTCGCTGACCCTGGCCTCACGGTCCTCCCCGTCGGTCAGCTTCTCGCGAGCTGCACCGACGGGGCGGATCAGGCCCTCTTGCGCCACCGAGGCGATCAGCGCCCCGGTTGCGCTGAACACCTTGCCCAACGCGAAGCCGCGGGCTCCGGAGGCCGACGGTGAATGCTGGTCGTACAACATCCATGCGTCGGAGCGGAACGGTCGATGGAACCACATCGAATGGTCGAGTGAGGCCGGCCGCACCTGCGGCGACGAGATGAGCAGCCCGTGCGGCACCAGGCTCGCGCCGAGCAGCGTCAGGTCACTGGCGTACGTGAGCACGCACGTGTCGATCACCCGGTCGTCGGGTACGACGCCGGAGGCCCGGACCCAGATCTGGACGCGCGCAGGCTCCTGCGGGTTCGCGAGCACTCCGCCAGGGCGCGAGTCACCCGCGTACCGCACATCGAGTGCCGCCCATTCGCGCTCCCACGACCGGTCCTCGTCGCGACCGGTGATCCGGCGGAACAGGTCACCGAGGGTGGGGCAGTCCTCCGGGTCGGGCACGTCGGGCATGGCGTCCTGGTGGTCGAAGCCCACTTCGGCGAGCTGGAACGATGCGGTGAGGTAGAAGATCGACTCGCCGTGCTGCCGGGCCACCACCCGACGCGTGGCGAACGACCGGCCGTCGCGGATGCGCTCGACGTCGTAGATGATCGGAACCGCCGTGTCCCCCGGCCGCAAGAAGTACGAGTGCAACGAGTGCACCGCGAACTCTGCCTCCACCGTCTGACACGCGGCACGCAGCGCCTGCGCCGCGACCTGACCCCCGAACACCCGCTGCAGCGCCGTGTCGGGCTGCCGACCGCGGTAGAGGTCGCTCTCGAGCTTCTCGAGCTCGAGCAGGTCGAGCAGATCCGGAACGGAGTTCGGCACGGCTCCGATGATGTCACGCCCGGTCGCAGGCCCGACGCCCCTGACGCGGCTGCTGGGACGTGGTGTTGCTCAGCTCAGGCGTCGGCGCCGCCGCCATGCCCACCCCATGCCGAGGGCGAGGATGCCGGGTACAGCCAGTGTCACCGGCAGGATCCCGGTCGGGTTCAGGCGCCGGCGGTCGGCGATGGTCACGCGTAGCGCCGGGCTGGACACCACGTCGTTGCCACCAGCCGCGGAGGTCACGACGACGAAGACCACGAAAGAACCGCTGTTGACCGCCTGCAGGTTCCACGTCACCTGCTGGGTCTCCCCCACCTTGACGTCACCGAGGAACCGGGTGCGGCTCGACGACCAGTCCTCGGGGTCCACGTAGACACTGGGCTGCGTCGACAGCACGTTGACGTAGGCGATCGTGCCGGGTTGCGCCTGCCCGCTCTCGTTGCGCAGCGTGGACACGAACGTGAACCGGCTGCCGAGGGTGCTCCGCAGCTGCGACTGATCGAGCTCGACCGTCCAGCCGGGCGTCGCGGCGGTCGCGTGCTGGGCAGCAGGCAGGTCCGGCCGGACGGCCGTTGCCTCAGCCGCCGGTGGAGCGTGCCCGACCAGGGCGGCCCCGATGGCGAGGGCGACCGCAAGCTGCCTGCGCAGACGCCGCATCAGGACCGCCCTGGCGAGAGCTTGAGGCGCCCAGCGACAAGCCACGCTGCGATGACCGCGACGACAGCGGCGCCGAGCGGGCCGACCAACCACGCGACGTCGGTGCCGAGGCCATGGGCGTCGACGACGACCTTGCTCAGGTACTGAAGCCCGGACGTGAACGGGTCGACGTGCAGCAGCGTGGTACCAGCCCAACCGTTCTGTGCCGACGTCGGCAGCTGCGACGGCGCGAACAACGCCAGCAGGGCGAAGAACGCGACCGAGAGGCTGAACCTATTCGAGCTGGACAGGACGCTGATGAACAACCCGAACCCGGCCAGGAACACCGACAAGACAGTGCCCACGAGGAGACCCGCGACCAGGGCGTCGGCAGCGATGCCGACGCCGCGGCTCAAAGAGACCACGTACACCGACGTGACGACAAAGGCCGCCAACCACAACGACAGCGCCGCCCCCGCCTTGCCGAACACCAGGCTGCGTGTCGACACCGGTGTCAGGAGGAGGCTCTCCAGCGTTTCGCGTTCACGCTCGCCGCTCACGCCATCACCGGCGATGAGCAGCACCATCAACCCCGCGACCGCGACCGCCATCTGGAGAGTCAGGTTGACGGCTTCGCGCTGCTCGAGGAAGTTCAAAGCCTGGTTGGAGGCAACGAGGTACGACGTCACGCTCAGCAGCACAGAGAACGCCAGCAGCAACGGCATCCCCCGGCCCGACAACCAGAGGTCGCGAAGCTCCTGCCGGCAGACCACCCACGAAGCACGGGCGAACCCGGGACGCGTCACCGCGGACGAGCCCGTTGCGGAGGTCATGACGGCGCGGTCAGGGCCAGGAAGGCGTCGCTGAGACGTCCGCCTTCGATCTCGAGGCCGAGCACGGCGATGTCTGCGTCGACCAGCGCGGTGAGCACCTGCGCCGTCGCAGAGCTGGTCGGTTCTTTCGCCTCGAGCTCGACGACGACGGCACCGGGGCCGCGCGTGGTCGCCTGGTCGGCTCGGACTCCCGCAGCCGCCAGCACCTCGATCGCGCGCCTGGCGGCCTCCGCCCTGACCTGGACGATCGCCGTGCGCGGTGCGGCCGCGGTGCGGACGACCTCGGCCACGGTGCCCTGGGCTGCGACCCGCCCCTGGTTGAGGATCAGCACGCGCTGGCAGATCTCCTCGACCTCGGCCAGCAGATGGCTGCTGAAGACGACCGTGACCTGCCGCTGGTCGGCGATACGGGAGACGAGCGCAAGGATCTGTCGCTGACCCGCCGGGTCGAGTCCGAGCGTCGGCTCGTCGAGGAACAGGACCTGCGGATCGTGGATCAGCGCCCGTGCGATGCCGAGTCGCTGCCGCATCCCGCGGCTGTACGTTCCGATCAGCGCCGACCCGCGCTCGCCGAGCCCGACCTCCTCCAACCAGCTGCCGGCCGCCTCGCGAGCTGCCGCGGGAGACCTCCCGAACAGCTGCCCGTGGTAGGCCAGCCATTCACGGCCGGTCTGCTGGCGCGGATATCCGGCACTCTCGGGCAGGACGCCGATCCGCTCGCGAACCGCAGCGCGATCCGTTCCTGGCACCCCCGCAACAGAGAAGGATCCCGCATCCGGGTCGAGAATCGTCGAGAGCATCCGGATGACCGTTGTCTTGCCGGCACCGTTGGGGCCGAGAAAACCGAGCACAGTCCCGGTCGGGAGCTCCAGGTCGAGCCCGGCCACTGCCAGCGTGTCGCCGTACCGTTTGCTCAGCTGGTGGCTCTGGACCGCCATCTCGACCATGGCCACAGGCTAGGGCGAATTCGCTGAGCGTTTCCTGAGAATCACGGCACCGAGTGAAGCGTGCCAGTGCTCAGCGGTGCAGCCACTGCACCACATCGGACGGCGCCATGCCCGCAACCCGCTGTTCGTAGTGCCGGACCTGCTCGTCGGTCATGATGTCGCGCCACCCGCCCGAGCGACCGGCGCGGAAGAACGCGCCGACATCCTTCAGAACGCCTCCGCGCGCCGGCGCCAGTGAGGAGGCGCGGGCCTTCATCGCTGCAAAGGTGGCCGCGTCGACGAGCGCCGTCCAACGGTCGTCGGGAACCGCAACGTCGAGCCGGTCGGCAAGGCGACGCATCTGGCCGTCGAGGTCAGCGAGCAGGTCGCTGTAGTGCATCAGGATCACGGTGGGTTGGAGCGGTGGCGTGTGGTTCCGGCGCTGCCAGGCATCTGTGACGTGATGGAGGACGCCGCGGAGGGAGTCCATGCTCTGTCGGGGATCCGCGTCACTGTCGATCCATCGCTGCAGCGCCTCGTCGAGCGGACGCCGCGGCTTGGGAACCTCCGGTACGGTCGGCTCCCGCTGCCCGAGAAGTCGCCGCACAGCGTCCCGGTCGATGTTGTCGCCCTGGTGGTAGAGCGAGACCGCCATGTCGAGGGGATGCCGCGCGACCACGACGTAGGTCGCACGGTCGTCGACCGGGATGCCGTCCAGCGGGGTGTGCGTCTTCACGAACCGGCGATGCTGCTGCGCTTCGAGCTCGGCGATCACATCGTGGATCGGCGTGCCCAAC
>JANLYC010000324.1:0-3656 GCA_031365435.1 Nocardioidaceae bacterium | reverse complement strand
ACAGCGAGGGCGCCCCCGCTGCCCTGCATTTCGAGATGCCCGAGTTCTCCTCGCAGAGTGACGCCGAGTCCTGGCTGGGCGAAGTCTGGCGCGAGCTCGCCGACGCGGGTGCCACCCAGGCCACCCTCTTCGAGGACGACCGCGTCGTCTATGGCCCGATGTCGCTGTCCGCCGACTAGCCAGACCATCGGTGGCGCGCCGGGTCAGTCCCAGACTGCACCGGATCTCTGGGCGTACTACGTCAGGGGCGCGACTCGGGGGAGCGTGTCAGCGAAGGATCGCGTTGGATGTCGGGCGCCAGGATGTCGTCGATCGCCACGAGGACATCGGCGTCGAGCTTCTGACCGGAGGCCTTGGCGTTCTCGGTCACCTGGTCGGGACGAGAGGCGCCGATGATGGCGGACGACACCGCCGGGTTGGCCAGCACCCATGCGATCGCCAGCTGCGCCATCGAGAGCCCGAGCTCGTCGGCGATGGGCCGAAGCTGCTGCACCCGCTCGAGCAGCTGGTCGTTCATTCGCCGGCGCAGGAAGTTGCCTGCCTCCTCGTGGGCCGCCCGTGAGCCCTCGGGCGGCTGCTCGTGGGGCAGGTACTTGCCGGTGAGCACGCCTTGCGCGATGGGCGACCAGACGATCTGACCGATGCCGAGCTCCTGGCTGGTGGGGACCACCTCGGCCTCGATGACCCGCCACAACATGTTGTACTGCGGCTGGTTGGACACGAACGGGATACGGAGCTCACGCGCCAGCGCATGCCCGGCACGCAACTGGTCCGCGGTCCACTCCGAGACTCCGATGTACAGCGCCTTGCCGGCCCGCACCACGTCGGCGAACGCCTCCATGGTCTCTTCGAGGGGCGTGTCGACGTCATACCGGTGTGCCTGGTAGAGGTCGACGTAATCGGTCTTGAGCCGAGTCAGGCTTCCGTTGATGGCGTCGTGAATGTGCTTGCGGGACAGACCGGCGTCGTTCGGACCGCCAGGTCCGGTTGGCCAGTACACCTTGGTGAAGATCTCGACCGACTCGCGCCGCTGCCCTTCGAGGGCCCGACCGAGCACCGACTCCGCCTTCGTGTTGGCATACACGTCAGCCGTGTCGAACGTGGTGATGCCTTCGTCGAGAGCGCGTCGCACGCACGCGTGGGCCTGGTCCTCCTCGACCTGTGAACCATGGGTCAACCAGTTGCCGTAGCTGATCTCGCTGACCTTGAGTCCGGACGAACCGAGATGTCTGAAATCCATCTCTCGACCTTACGTGGCACGCACAAAGTCCGCCGAGGACGGATCCCGGCGGGTGGTCAGATCTTGTCGCCGACCTTGACGCGCGGTTTGGGCAGTCGCAGCCGACGCATCTGCCAGGCCCGCAGCAGGGCGTACATCGTCAGGCCCTTGGTGCTCTCGCCGCTGAAGCGCTCCCCGACGGCCTTCTTGACGCCGCGGCTGATGCGGACCGAGTCGATCACCATGAGCAGGATGACCGTGAGGAACAGGCTCGACGACAGGCTGGCCGCCCAGGGCGTCCGCACGTACACCAGCGCGAAGACGACGAAGAAGAACACGAGCAGGAACTGGCCGATGGTGAACCGCGAGTCGATCCAGTCGCGCACGAACCCTCGCACCGGCCCGCGGTCACGCGCCGGTAAGTAGGCGTCGGAACCGCCCCCGGCCAGGGCCTCGCGCTGCCGCTCCCGGGCCGCCCGGGTGCGCTCTTTCCTGAGTGCAGCGGCTTCTTTGCGGTTGCGGGGAGGTGCGTTGCGCTTCTTGCGCGCAGCCTCGGCTTCTTTGCGGGTCGGGGTCGGACGACCCTTGCCACTTGCCTTGTCCGGACTGACGGAGTCCTCCGCCGAGACGTCCTTTGCCGTACGCCGACCAAACACCGAAGCTGCGCCTACCTCATCGACCAGAGGGGCCGTTCCGCCATGTCGGGCACGGTCGATCACGGCGTCCCGTTCGAGCGCAGCCTACCCGCTGCCATGACGGCCTCTGCGGGTGCCCGTAGGCTGGCGCCATACGGCGATCAGCCGTGGACGGTGCCGGGAGGCCAGCTCCGGGACCCGTAGGCAGCGAGGGCAACGAAGGGGCAGGCGCGTGCGATGAGCGGCATCATGCAGCGGATCTCACTG
Organism: Nocardioidaceae bacterium; assembly: GCA_031365435.1. Lineage (GTDB taxonomy): Bacteria > Actinomycetota > Actinomycetes > Propionibacteriales > Nocardioidaceae > JANLYC01. The sequence goes on along the minus strand of JANLYC010000324.1, from coordinate 1,535 downwards.
ATCTTCCGATCCAAGGCCAACAAGGCTCTCGACCGTGCGGAGGACCCGCGCGAGACGCTCGACTACAGCTACGTCAAGCAGCAGGAGCTGTTGCAGAAGGTACGCCGCGGGCTCGCCGACGTCGCGACCAGTCGCAAGCGGCTCGAGCTGCAGATCCAGCAGCTCGATCAGCAGTCGACCAAGTTGCAGGACCAGGCTCAGCAGGCGCTCGCCCAAGGTCGCGAAGACCTCGCCCGGGAGGCGTTGACGCGACGCTCCGGTCTGCAACAGCAGATCGCCGATCTGCAGACTCAGCACACCAACCTGCAGGCCGAAGAGGCGAAGCTGACGACCGCCTCGCAGCGGCTGCAGGCCAAGATCGAGGCTTTCCGCACCCGAAAGGAAAGCTTGAAGGCGACGTACACGGCGGCCGAGGCACAGACCAAGATCAACGAGGCCTTCTCCGGTATCTCCGAGGAGATGGGCGATGTCGGGATGGCGATCGAGCGCGCCGAGGACAAGACGGCGCAGATGCAGGCGCGCGCGGGCGCGGTCGACGAGCTGATCGCCTCCGGAGCGCTCGAGGACAAGGTGTCCGGCGGGAAGGACGACATCACACGTGAGCTCGAGCAGATGTCCGCCACCAGCGACGTCGAGGCTCAGCTCGCTGCCATGAAGGGTCAGCTCGGCGGCGCACCGGCGCCCGCCCAGATCGAGGCGCCGACTGCCGAGGAGGGCAAGGCATGATCATCCGGATCTTGAGCGAGGGCCAGTTCGACGTGCCCGACGACGGCATCGACGCGCTCAACGAGCTCGATGCCAACCTCGAGGCAGCCATCGCTGCCGGGGACGAGGCGAGCTTCGCGGCTGCACTGGGCGCTCTGCTGGACCGGGTGCGCCAGCTCGGCGCTCCGGTGGCGCTCGACGCGCTCATCGCGTCCGACCTGGTACTTCCGCACGACTCCGCGACGCTCCACGAGGTCAAGGACCTGCTGGCGGAGGACGGGCTCATCCCCGGCTGAGCCGCGACGTCGATGCACAGCAGATTCTTGAGTTCGGGGGCCGGGTTCGCAGGAATCTTTGCGCGGCTCCGGACGTCGTAGTAGGTGACGGCATGGCGCCGTCGACGCATCCCAGAAGGCGAGGCATCACCCGACATGGCCAGCACACGATTCCGCAGTGACGCCGGGCTCACCGCCCGGATGAGTCTCGTCATGCTGCTGCTCGGTGGTCTCTACGTCACCGTGATGGCAGCCCTGATCGTCGCGGGTGCGAGCGCTGTGACGGTCATCGTGCTCGCAACCGCGCTCGGACTGGGTCAGTGGTACTTCTCCGACAAGCTCGCGATGACAGCCATGCGGGCGCGCGAGGTGTCGCCCGAGCAGGCGCCGGAGCTGCACGGGATGATCGAGCGGTTGTGCGCGATGGCCGACATGCCCAAGCCTCGCGTCGCCATCGCCGACATCGATGTGCCGAACGCCTTTGCCACCGGGCGCAGCCCCAACCACTCCGTCGTCTGCGTGACGACCGGCATCATGCACCGGCTCGACCGCGAC
>JANLYC010000310.1:0-4896 GCA_031365435.1 Nocardioidaceae bacterium | reverse complement strand
CCGGCCTGGCCTTCCTTTTTCAGCGTCTCGAGCCGCGGAATCACGACGGTCAGGAGCTGGAGGATGATGCTGGCGGTGATGTACGGCATGATCCCGAGCGCGAAGATGCTCAGCCGGAGCAGCGCGCCGCCCGAAAACAGGTTGATGAGTCCGTAGATGCCCTGCTTGTCGATGCCGTTGAGCCCGTTCTGGACCTTGACGTAGTCGACGCCCGGACAGGGAATAGAGGTCCCGAGTCGGAATATCACGATCACGAACAGCACGAACAGCAGTTTTCGGCGCAGGTCCGGAGTCCGGAATGCGTTGACGAAGGCGCTTAGCACCAAGTCCTCCCAGTAATCCCCCGAGCGGGAGACTCATTCGTGTCCTGTGCCAAAGAGTCAGCGTCCCACGGACGCTTGCCCTCGGACAATAACAGTCCGACCGGCCCGATCAACGAGTGACCTGACACATCGTTATCGCGGTTATCGCACATTGTCACGGTTGTGCGAGTCCTTCACCCCTGGATCCGCCCGTGCTGCGCGGGTCGCACGTCGGGACACGCGAGCACGTCAGAGAACCGTCGTGGACCCGCCGGCTGCTGCGATCTTCTCCGCGGCTGAGGCCGAGAAAGCGTGGGCACTGACCTGCAGCGCCACGTCGACCTGACCGCCACCGAGAACCTTCACCGGCGCGTTGTCGCGGACGGCTCCCTTCTCGACCAGCGACGCTGGGGTGACCTCGCCGCCGTCGGGGAAGAGCTGGCTCAGCTTGTCGAGGTTGACCACCTGGAACTCGACGCGGAACGGGTTCTTGAAGCCCTTGAGCTTGGGCAGCCGCATGTGCAGCGGCATCTGCCCACCCTCGAAACGCTCAGGAACCTGGTAGCGCGCCTTGGTGCCTTTGGTACCGCGGCCGGCTGTCTTGCCCTTGCTGCCCTCACCGCGACCTACGCGGGTCTTGGCGGTCTTGGCGCCGGGGGCTGGACGCAGATGATGAAGCTTGAGCGTCATGTCAGTCGACCTCCTCGACGTCGATGAGATGCGGCACGGTGGCGAGCATCCCGCGGATCTCGGGACGGTCTTCCTTGACGACGACGTCACCGATGCGCTTCAACCCGAGCGTGCGGAGGGTTTCGCGCTGGTTCTTCTTGCGGCCGATGCCGGACTTGACCTGGCGAACTTTCAGGCGGCCCATCATTCGCTCACCTCCGCGCGTGCCCTCAGCAGTGCGGCCGGGGCCACCTGCTCGACGGTGAGTCCACGCTGCTTCGCGATGTCCTCGGGCGTCTTCAGCATGCGAAGGGCGGCCACGGTGGCTCCGACGATGTTGAGCGCGTTGGACGAGCCCAGCGACTTGCTGAGCACGTCGTGGATGCCGGCGCACTCGAGGACCGCTCGCACCGGTCCACCGGCGATCACTCCGGTACCCGGCGCGGCCGGGCGCAGCATGACGACGCCGGCGGCCTTCTCGCCCTGGACGGGGTGGGGAATCGTGCCCTGGCTCCTGGGAACCTTGAACATCGACTTCTTGGCTTCCTCGACGCCCTTGGCGATGGCGGCGGGGAACTCCTTGGCCTTGCCGTAGCCCACACCGACGCTGCCGTCGCCGTCGCCTACGACGACCAGGGCGGTGAAGCTGAAGCGACGACCACCCTTCACGACCTTGGCGACACGGTTCGTCGCCACGACGCGCTCGATGTAGGCGGTCTTCTCCGCCGCCGAGCCACGACGATCGTCGCGACCTCTGCGGTCGGAACCGGCACCGCCACTGCGGCGCTGGGGTCCGCTCATTCGAACTACCTTCTCTCTCTAACGTCAGTCGTTGGTCGGGCCTAGAAGGCCAGGCCACCCTCTCGGGCGCCGTCGGCCAGGGCCGCGATACGTCCGTGGTACTTGTTGCCGGCCCGGTCGAACACGACCGACTCGACGCCGGCGGCCTTGGCACGTTCTGCGACGAGCTCCCCGACCTTCTTGGCCTTGGCGCTCTTGTCGCCGTCGAGTGCGCGCAGGTCGGCCTCCATGGTGCTGGCGGAGGCGAGCGTCTTGCCGGCCAGGTCGTCGACGACCTGGACGAACAGGTGCCGACTCGACCGGGTCACGATCAGCCGGGGACGCTCGGCGGAGCCGTGGATCTTCTTGCGCCCGCGGACCTGGCGGCGCTGACGAGACGCGGTCGTGGACGCGGTGTGCTTGCGTGCCTTGAGTGCGATACCCATCACTTACCAGCCTTTCCGACCTTGCGGCGGATCTGTTCGCCGGCGTAACGGATGCCCTTGCCCTTGTACGGTTCGGGCTTGCGGAGCTTGCGGATCTTAGCGGCGACCTCACCGACGACCTGCTTGTCGATGCCCTGCACCGCGAACTTCGTGGGGCTCTCGACGGTGAACGCGACGCCCTCGGGGGCATCGACGGTGATCGAGTGGCTGTAGCCGAGCGCGAACTCGAGCTGCGCCGGGCCCTTCGAAACCACGCGGTAGCCGACCCCGACGATCTCGAGCTTCTTTTCGTAGCCGTCGGTGACGCCGGTCACCATGTTGGCGATGAGCGTCCGTGACAACCCGTGCAGCGAGCGGCTCTCGCGCTCGTCGTTCGGGCGCGTCACCTGCAACGTGCCATCATCAGCCTTGGCGACGACGATGGGTTCACGGACCGTGTGGGACAGCGTGCCCTTGGGTCCCTTGACGGTGACCGTCTGGCCGTCGAGCGCGACGTCGACCCCGGACGGAACCGTGATGGGGAGCTTGCCGATACGCGACATGAGTCTTCCTCCTCCAGTTCTTCCGTGGGTTACCAGACGTAGGCGAGGACTTCCCCACCTACGCCTTTGTTCTTGGCCTGGCGGTCCGTCAACAGACCGGTGGACGTCGAGATGATCGCGACGCCCAGGCCACCGAGGACCTTGGGCAGCCCGGTCGACTTCGCGTAGACGCGCAGACCGGGCTTGCTGATTCGGCGTACGCCGGAGATCGAGCGCTCCCGGTTGGGGCCGTACTTGAGGTCGATCACGAGCGTCTTGCCGACGGCGCTGGTGTCGGCTGGCTCGTCGACCTTCCAGGAGCCGATGTAGCCCTCCTGCTGGAGGATCTCGGCGACTCCGGACTTCAGCTTGCTATAGGGCATGCTGACGGAGTCGTGGTACGCCTGGTTGGCGTTGCGCAGACGCGTGAGCATGTCTGCGATCGGGTCTGTCATCGTCATGGCCGTGGGCCTCTTTCCCGCTGTGGTTTCGCCGGCGTCCCAGTGCAGGACACCTCAGGCGACCTTCGGCGATTCTGTGATCTCAAAATGGTGGGCTACCAGCTGCTCTTGGTGATGCCCGGGAGCTCGCCGCGATGCGCCATCTCGCGAAGGCAGATGCGGCACAGTCCGAACTTGCGGTAGACCGACTTGGGTCGACCGCACCGCTGGCATCGGGTGTAGCCGCGGACCTTGAACTTGGGTTTACGGGCTGCCTTGACGACTAGCGAAGTCTTGGCCATCAGTTCTCCTTGAAGGGAAAGCCGAGGTGCTTCAGGAGCGACCGCCCCTCCTCGTCGGTGGTTGCGGTGGTGACAATCGTGATGTCCATCCCGCGCTGGCGGTCGATCTTGTCCTGGTCGATCTCGTGGAACATGCCCTGCTCCGTCAGACCGAACGTGTAGTTGCCCTTGCCGTCGAACTGCTTCGGCGAGAGTCCGCGGAAGTCGCGGATCCGGGGCAGTGCGAGAGTCAGCAGCCGGTCGAGGAACTCCCACATCCGGTCACCGCGCAGCGTCACGTGACAACCGATCGGCATACCCTCACGAAGCTTGAACTGCGCGATCGACTTGCGGGCCCGGGTCACCTGCGGCTTCTGGGCCGTGATCGTGGTCAGGTCGCGGACGGCGCCCTCGATGAGCTTGGAGTCGCGTGCGGCCTCTCCGACGCCCATGTTGACGACGATCTTCGTGAGACCGGGCACCTGCATGATGTTCGCGTATCCGAACTCGTCACGCAGCGCCGGCAGGATCTCGCTGCGGTAGCGCGTCTTGAACCGAGGCGCTTCGCGCTTCTCGGTGGCAGTGGTGCTCATCAGATCTCCTCGCCGTTCTTGGTGGCGACGCGCACGCTGCGGTGCGTCTTGTACGTCGTCCCGTCGCTGCGGGTCTTCTCCACCTCGACGCGCTTGGCGCCGGTGCGGGTCGGGACCTTCTTGCCGTCGACCTCGGTCAACAGCATCACGTTGGAGACATGGATCGCCGACTCCTGGGTGATGATGCCGCCGGTCGTGCCGCCGCGCCCGCCCTGGTTGACGAGCCGGGTGTGCCGCTTGACGCGGTTGACACCTTCGACGATCACGCGGTCACGCTCGGACACAACCGCGATGACCTTGCCCTCGGCGCCCTTGTCCTTGCCGGCGATGACGCGAACGACATCGCCCTTCTTGATAGTCATGTTGTGCGCCATGGTCACAGCACCTCCGGGGCGAGCGAGATGATCTTCATGAACTTCTTGTCACGCAGCTCGCGGCCCACCGGCCCGAAGATGCGCGTGCCGCGTGGTTCGCCGTCCTGACGGAGAATCACGGCGGCGTTCTCGTCGAAGCGGATGTAGGAGCCGTCGGCGCGGCGGCGCTCCTTGACGGTGCGGACGATCACGGCCTTGACGACGTCGCCCTTCTTGACGTTGCCACCGGGGATCGCATCCTTCACGGTGGCAACGATGACGTCGCCGATGCCGGCGTAGCGCCGACCCGAGCCGCCGAGCACCCGGATGCAGAGGATTTCCTTCGCACCGGTGTTGTCGGCGACCTTGAGTCGCGACTCCTGCTGGATCATCGGTATTTCTCCTGGTTGTCGAGCCGGTTCTCACGACGGTGCCGTGAGCCTTGCCGAACGGTTTCTGTCTGTGGGCTCCGCCCGGGTGTGGGCAATGCTTACGTGGGCTTACTTGGCCT
>JANLYC010000294.1:0-11959 GCA_031365435.1 Nocardioidaceae bacterium | reverse complement strand
AGTACTCGGCCATGGTCAGGCCGGTCAGGCCGACCCGCTGGCGCGCGCCCGGCGGCTCGTTCATCTGCCCGAAGACGAAGGCCGTCTTCGCGATGACGCCCGACTCGGTCATCTCCGCGATGAGGTCGTTGCCCTCGCGGGTGCGCTCGCCGACACCGGCGAACACCGACACACCGCCGTGGTCACGGGCGACGCGCGCGATCATCTCCTGGATGAGGACGGTCTTGCCCACGCCGGCGCCGCCGAACAGGCCGATCTTGCCGCCCTGCACGTAGGGGGTCAGCAGGTCGATGACCTTGATGCCGGTGTGGAACATCTCGGTCTTGGACTCGAGCTCGTCGAACGGCGGCGACTTGCGGTGGATCGGCCACCTCTCGGTGATCTCGAGCTTCTCGTCCTCCTTGAGGTTGAGGCAGTCGCCGATGACGTTGAAGACATGTCCGAGCGTGACGTCACCGACGGGCACGCTGATCGGACCGCCGGTGTCGGTCACCGGAGCGCCGCGGACGAGACCGTCGGTGGACTTCATCGAGATGGCGCGGACCATGCCGTCGCCGATGTGCTGGGCGACCTCGAGGATGATCGAGTTGGTCTCGCCGCCGAGCTCGATGTCGACACTGAGCGCGTTGTACATCTCAGGCATCGTGTCGGACGTGAACTCGACGTCGACGACCGGACCGTTGATGCGGGCGATCCGTCCGACAGCACCGGTGTCGGTGGCCTTGGCGTCACTAAGGGTGGCAGTCATGGTCTCTCACTCACTCCCGGCGGTGGCGTCGGCGAGCGCGTTGACGCCACCGACGATTTCGCTGATCTCTTGGGTAATGCCGGCCTGTCGGGCCTGGTTGGCAGTTCGGGTGTAGCTCTTGATGAGCTCTTCGGCGTTGTCGGTGGCCGACTTCATCGCCCGCTGACGCGCCGCCAGCTCCGAGGCGGAGGCCTGGAGCAGACAGAAGAAGATCCGGCTCTGGACATACTTCGGCAACAAGGCGTCGAGCACCTCGGCGCCTGACGGCTCGAACTCGTACAGCGGGAGGACCTCGGCCGAGTCGGGCTTCTGCTCGCCTTCGACCACCTCGAGGGGCAGCAGCCGTATGTCGTGCGGTTCCTGCACGAGCATGGACCGGAACCGGGTGTAGACGACGTGGACCTCGTCGACCTGGTGAGGACCCTCGTCGTCGACGAAGGCGCTGATCAGCGCCTCGCCGATCGCCTCGGCGTCCTCGTAGGTGGGCGTGTCGGAAAAACCCGTCCAGCTGTCGATGATGGGCCGGTCGCGGAACGAGTAGTAGAGCACGCCCTTGCGGCCACTGACGTACGTGTCGACGTCCTTGCCCGCCGAGCTCAACCGCTCGCGCAGCCGCTCCGCCGCGCGCAGCACGCTGGAGGAGTAGGCCCCCGCCAGACCTCGGTCACTCGTCACGACCAGGATCGCTGCCCGGGTCGGGTTCTCGGGCTCTGACGTCAACGGGTGGTCGACGTTGCTGTACGTCGCGACCGCCGAGACGGCTCGGGTCAGCTCGCGGGCGTACGGCGCCGCGGACTGGGCGCGCTGCTGCGCCTTGATGATCCGCGACGCGGCGATCAGCTCCATGGCACGGGTGATCTTCGCCGTCGCCTGGACGGACTTGATCCGTGCGCGCAGCTCACGCAGCGATGCAGCCATGCTCAGCCTCGCTTCTGCTTGACGATCTGCTCCTGCTCGATGTCCTCGTCCTCGAGCGCCTCGAACTCCTCGCGACCGGCCTTGAGAGACCTGCCGTCGCTGGTCTCGAACCGGTCGAGGAAGGCGTCGTACGCACTGTCGAGCGCCGACTCGGTGTCATCCGTGAAGTCCTTCGACTCGCGGATTCCGTCGAGGATGCCGCCGTGCTCATGGCGCAGGAAGTCGAGGAACTCACTTTCGAAGCGCCGGACGTCTTCGGTCGGGATGATGTCGAGCTTGCCACGGGTGCCCGCCCACAGCGAGACCGTCTGGTCCTCGAGGGGGAACGGAGCGTACTGGGGCTGCTTGAGGAGCTCCATCAGCCGGCCACCCCGGTCGAGCTGCTGGCGTGACGCCGCGTCGAGGTCGGACGCGAACATCGCGAACGCCTCCATGGCCCGGAACTGGGCCAGGTCGATCTTGAGTGAACCGGTGGCCTTCCGCATCGCCTTGACCTGGGCGGCGCCACCCACACGTGACACGGAGACACCGACGTCGATGGCCGGCCGTTGGTTGGCGTTGAACAGGTCGGACTGGAGGAAGATCTGGCCGTCGGTGATCGAGATGACGTTGGTCGGGATGTAGGCCGAGATGTCATTGGCCTTCGTCTCGATGATCGGTAGCCCGGTCATCGACCCCGCGCCCATGTCGTCGGACAGCTTGGCGCAACGCTCGAGGAGGCGGCTGTGCAGGTAGAAGACATCACCCGGGTAGGCCTCACGACCCGGTGGACGGCGCAGCAGCAGCGACACCGCGCGGTACGCCTCGGCTTGCTTGGTCAGGTCGTCGAAGATGATCAGCACATGCTTGCCGTCGTACATCCAGTGCTGGCCGATGGCCGAGCCGGTGTACGGCGCGAGGTACTTGAAGCCGGCCGAGTCCGACGCCGGCGCAGCGACGATCGTGGTGTACTCGAGCGCGCCTGCCTCTTCAAGGGCGCCACGCACGGCGGCGATGGTCGAGCCCTTCTGGCCGATGGCGACGTAGATGCAGCGCACCTGCTGCGCGGGATCGCCGGAGTCCCACGACCGCTTCTGGTTGATGATCGTGTCGATCGCGATGGCCGTCTTGCCGGTCTGCCGGTCACCGATGATCAGCTGGCGCTGTCCGCGCCCGATCGGGGTCAGTGCGTCGATCGCTTTCAGACCGGTGTACATCGGCTCGGACACGCTCTGCCGTTGCACCACCGAAGGGGCCTGGAGCTCGAGGGCTCGACGCGCGTCGGTCTCGACGTCACCGAGGCCATCGAGGGCGTTGCCCAGCGGGTCGACGACCCGGCCCAGGTAGCCGTCGCCGACCGGCACTGACAGCACCTCACCGGTTCGCCGGACCTGCTGGCCCTCTTCGATGCCGGCGAAGTCACCGAGAATGACGACACCGATCTCTCGGACGTCGAGGTTGAGGGCGATACCCAAGGTGCCGTCCTCGAACTCCAGCAGCTCGTTCGCCATGACAGAGGGCAGACCCTCCACGCGGGCGATACCGTCCATCGCCTCGGCAACCGAGCCGACCTCTTCACGGCTGGCTTCGTCCGGCTTGTAGTCCGCGACGAAACGCTGCAGCGCTTCCTGGATCTCCTCCGGCCGGATGGTGAGCTCCGTCATCTGCTTGTGCCTCTGCTCTCCTGGGACTCTGTGCTGCTCGGACGTTCCGTAGGTACTGGTGTTGCGTGGTGCTGTGTGGTCGTCGGGGTTTGGGGTTCCAGGCGTTCATCCCTTCCGACCGCGCTGGTCTTGGGCTACCCGATCAGCTGACGTTGGGCGTCAGCGAGTCGAGCCTCGATGCTGGAGTCGATCAGATCGTCACCGATCTTGACGCGGACACCACCTAGCACCTCGGGATCGACGACGACGTTGAGATGGACCGGCTTGTCGTACATCGCACCCAGCGCCTTCGTGAGCCGCCGCTGGTGCTGTTCGCTGAGCTCCGTGGCGACCCACGCCGTCGCCAGCAGCCGATCGTGGCGGGCTGCCAGCACCTGCTGATAGTGGAGCAGCCCCCGTGAGAGGCTGCGGTGGCGTCCCGCGACCAGTTGGACCAGCAGGTCCTTGGTGACCTTGCCGACCTTGCGCCCGAGCACGTCGGTCAGCAGGGACCGCTTGCCCTCCAGTGAAGGACCCGCGTCGGACAGGGCCTCGCGCAGCTGCGGCTCGGCATCGAGGACGCGGGCGAACCTGAAGAGCTCGCTCTCGACCTCGTCCAGCTTGCCGGCTTCTTCGGCCGACGCAGCGGTGGCGACGATGGCCACCTCTTCGACGGCATCGGCGAGGTCGCTGCTGACGGACCAGCGCTTGGCCACGGCCACTTTGAGGACGTCCACGGCGGGCCTACCGATCTTGCCGCCGAGCACCGAGTCCAGCACCTGATGCTTCGCAGCGGCGGGGACCGAGGGTTCGGTCAGCGCCCGGCGCAGTGCGGGCTCGTGGTCCAGCAGCCCGACGACCGAGAAGAGCTCGTCGCCAAGCCGTTCGGAAGACGCCTTGTCGATGGTTGCCTCGACGTCGTCGAGCAGCTCGTTCCGGGAGCGTGCGGACCCGGAGACCATCAGCGCGCCCCGGAGTGGTCGTCGACGCGGTCAGCGTCCTCGAGGCTGGAGATGAACCGCTCGATCGTCCGGCCGCGACGTTCGTCGTCCTCGAGGGATTCACCGACGATGCGTCCGGCCAACGTCGTGGCCATGCTGCCGACTTCGGTGCGCAGCTGCTGCACCACCTGGCGACGTTCCGCCTCGATTTGCAGGTGCGCATGCTGCAGGATGCGCGCCGACTCGGCCTGTGCCTGCTCGCGCATCTCGGCAATGATCGTGGCGCCTTCTTCGCGAGCCTGCTCGCGGATCCGGGATGCCTCGTGGCGTGCGTCGACGAGCTGAGCACGGTACTCGTTCTCGGCGGCCTCGGCCTTTGCCTTGGCTTCGTCGAGCTCGTCGAACTGTCGCTTGATGCTGTCCTGACGATCCGTCATCGCCTTGTTGATGGGCGGCACGACGTACTTGCCGAGCACGTACAGAACGATTCCGAAAGCGACCAGCTCGATCACGAACGTGAGGTTCGGCACGAGGAAGTTGCCACCCGCTGCCATCGGCACGACGGTGTTACTCGCTGCGATACTCATGACTTGCATCCCGTCTCGTGTCGCTGATTCTCAGGTCACTTGCCGAGCACGAAGACGAACAGGGCCATGAACGCGAGGTTGATGAAGAAGAAGGCCTCACACAGACCGACCGTCAGGAAGAAGATCGTCTGCAGGCGGCCCTGCGCCTCGGGCTGGCGAGCCACACCCTGGATGTAGGAACTTCCGGCGAGACCGTCACCGATGGCGCCGCCGATGGCACCGCCGCCGAGGGCCAGGCCACCGCCGATGAACGCACCGGCGGTCTTGATGGCCGAGTCGAGGTTTGCTGCGTCCGTTGCCATGTCTCTCCTTGACTTCACGCCGGGGGTCCGACGCATCGGGTTGCTGGTCGGTCGCATGACCAACCAGGTGATCAGTGCGCGAGTTCGGGCTGAGCCTCGCGGGTCTCTGTTTCGCTGGATGCCTTGTCTGCGACGTGGTCGTCATCGTGGCTGTCGTCATGTGCGCCGGCCGCTCCGAAGTACAGCACGGTCAGCAGGGCGAAGATGAAGGCCTGGATACCGCCGATGAACATGTCGAACAGCTTCCAGATGACGTTGGGCGCCCACAGCACGTACACCGGCAACAGGCCGATCAGCGCGATCATGATGCCCCCGGCGAAGATGTTGCCGAACAGACGCAGAGCCAGCGTGAACGGCTTCGTGATCTCTTCGAGGATGTTGAGGGGCAACAGCGCCGGGTAAGGCTGGACGAAGTGTTTGAAGTAGTTCTTGGCGCCCTTTTCGCGGATCCCGTAGGTCCAGACTCCGACGATCACGAGCAGGGCCAGCGACAACGTGGTGTTGATGTCCGCGGTGGGAGCCGGCAGCAGCTTGGGGTGCTCACCGCTGGGAATGAGCTCCAGCCAGTTGGAGAACAAGATGAAGAGGAACAGTGCGATCGCCAACGGAACCACGAAGGGGTGAACCCGACCGAGGTTGGCCTCGACCTGGGTCGTGACCTGCTTGACGATCGCCTCCCAGAAGATCTGGATCTTGCTCGGCACGCCGCTGTTGACCTTGGCGCGCATCCAGAACCCGAGCCCCACCACGATCGCCGCGGAGATGGCCGACGTCCAGATCGTGTCCAGGTTGACCGTCATCCCGAAGAGGGTGCCGGTCGTGTGGTTGCCGATCTCGATCGAGGTGCCTTCGGCCAAGACGATCGAGCCACTCATGCCTTGCTCAGCTCCTTCAAGAGGGGAATTCCGGTCATCACCAGGGTGAGGAGCCGGAAGAGGGCGAGCCCGATCAGGGCGACGATGCCCGTGGACCAGAAGACGACAGCGACCGCAGCTGCGGCGCCGGCCACGAACAAGAGGCGCACGAGGGCGCTGGCAGCGATCTCACCGCGAGTCAGCTCGGCACCTGAAGAAATCATCTTCAGCAAGGAGTACTCGGTGGCCACATGGTTGACGAGCCCCATGAGGATACCGACGGCGAGGAAGGCGGCGACATCCCAGTTGTTCATCGGACCGAAGATCCAGAAGCCGGCGAGGGACAGGCACAGGGCGACGATGAGCACGCGACGCTGGTCGCGCAGCACGGTCCCGAGCGTGGGCTTCTTGATCTCATCCATCAGTGTCACCTGCCTTGTGAGCGACGCGAGGGGGGTCGACGTTCTTCTCACTTGAGTACGGAACGAACCCGCAACCAGAAGCCGAGACCGCCGGCGACGATGCCAACGGCGATACCCACAAGAGAGAACGTCGGGGAGCTGCCTGCCTTGTCGTCGACGACGAGTCCGATGACCAGCCCCGCGACCACGGCGCCCACGAGAAGGCCACCGAGTCCGGCGAGGTCCCGCCCGCGAAGAGTGTTGTCGTCGTCACCGGTCATCACCTGATCGGCTCCCGTCGTCGTGCACGCGGACGTCATGGATCCACGCTCGCGAGACGCTGACGCTATCACAGCCAGCAGAGGCCCCCAGACTTCGGCCGAGACGGGCGCGAAGGGCCTTTGTCGGGTCGCTCATGATGGTGGGGCGCCGTCCTCAACGTCGGGGGTGGGTCCCTGGCTTCCGTGCTTGTGAAACTTAGCACAAGGTCCTGAGAACTTTCTCATCAGGGAGGTTAACCAGCCCCGGGTGCGAGGGCAATTCGGCGGCACGCCCGGCGGGTGGGGGCGTCCCGTGACGCTAGGCGTCCTCGGCCTTGATGAGCCCGCTGTGCCCGGGAACGCCGAAGGTGACGAGCAGGGCCACGACCGCCATCGAAGACAACCCCAAGGCTGACCACCAGCCCGAGAACAGGCTGATCAGCACGACTCCGAAGGCGACCAGTCCGGCCCACAGGTACATCACGATGACGGCTCGCCGCTGGGAGTGCCCGATCTCGAGCAGCCGGTGGTGGAGGTGCTTCTTGTCCGGCGCCATCGGTGAACGGCCGGCGCGGGTGCGTCGGACCACGGCAAGCACCAGGTCGAGGAACGGCACGACGAGGACGGCGAAGGGCAGGATCAACGGGAGGAGGGCCGCCAGCAGGCTCGCGTCCGCGCCGAAGAAGCCCTGATCGATGCTGCTTGTCGGGTACTGGCCCGTGAGACTGATCGCCGAGCACGCCAGCATGAAGCCGATGAGCAAGGCCCCGGAGTCCCCCATGAACATGCGCGCGGGGAAGAAGTTGTGCGGCAGGAAGCCGAAGCAGACCCCGGCCAGCGCCGCCGTGAGGATCGCTACGGTCGACGCGCGGGTCTGGTCGTTGACCAGCGCCAACAGCACGGCATACGAGAAGAAGGCCACCGAACCGATCCCGACGACTCCGGCCGCCAGACCGTCGAGCCCATCGATGAAGTTCACGGCGTTGACGGTGGTGATGATGATGAGGACTGTGAGCAACGCCGACTGCGAGCCGCCCAGCGAGAACGTCGACATCGACCGCTGCCCTGGCAGCGGCAGCCAGAGGATCTGCACCCCCTGGAGAACCACGACGCCTGCGGCGATGACCTCCCCCGCAAGCTTGGTGATCGCGTCGAGCTCGAAGATGTCATCGATGACGCCGACGAGACAGATCACGAATCCACCGAGCAGGACGGCGCGCGCGTCGTTGACGATCAGCTCGCGCTGACCGAGGAACGGCAGCTGTGTCGCGACGAGGTACGCCGCCGCGAGCCCCCCCATCATCGCGACCCCGCCGAAGTACGGGATGGGGATCTCGTGGACGTCGCGGTCCCGGACCCGGGCGACGGCGCCGAACCTCATCGCGAGCTCGCGCGCGACGACAGCCAGCAGGTACGTGACCGACATGGCGACCACGAAGATCAGCACGTATTCGCGCATCAGGCGGGACCGCGGTCCTCGGGATCCGCCGCAGCATCGTCGGCATCGCCGGGCAGGTCAGCACCCTCTGCGTCTTCCGCTTCGACCGCCTGCTCGGTCTCACTGCTCTCGTCGTCTGTGGCGTCGACGTCCTGACGGGATCGCGAGCGTGGCGCGTCGTCACCGACCACGATGCCGGGAACGACCTCGCGAAGCTGCGCCGCGGTGATCACCCCGGCTCTCACCACGCGGATCATGGGCCCACTGCAGTCCACGATCGTCGAGGCGACCGTGCCGGGGGTCGGCCCGGCGTCCAGGTAGACATCGACACGATCGCCCAGCATCAGCTGGGCCTCCTCGACCGTCGTGGCCGCCGGTGAGCCGGTGAGATTCGCGCTGCTCACGGCCAGCGGACCGTTGTCGGACAGCAGCGCAAGGGTGTCTTCGTGATCAGGCATCCGCAGCGCCACCGTCGCCCGGCTGTCGCCGAGGTCCCAGCGAAGACTTGGCTGTTGTCGACAGATCAGCGTCAAACCCCCGGGCCAGAAGGCCGCCGCGAGGTCGCGCGCATCCGGTCCGACATTGGTCGCGAGCGCCCGCAACGTGTCCACACTGCCGATCAGCACCGGCGTCGGCATGTCGCGACCACGGCCCTTCGCACGGAGCAGCCGGCGTACTCCCGTCGGATCGAAAGCATCGGCCGCCAGTCCGTACACCGTGTCTGTCGGGATCACCACG
Organism: Nocardioidaceae bacterium; assembly: GCA_031365435.1. GTDB lineage: Bacteria > Actinomycetota > Actinomycetes > Propionibacteriales > Nocardioidaceae > JANLYC01. The sequence continues at coordinate 3,150 of JANLYC010000294.1, read as the reverse complement.
AGCCCGCTGCGCGCCAGTGCCCGTTTGGCCTCGGCAAAGCCGGTGGATCGTTGCGCGGGGTCGCTGAGGTCGTAGACGCTGGAGGCAGGTTCCGGTTCGACCTGGTCGGGATCGTCGAACTGGCCGGGCTCGAGCTCGCTCACGGGCTTATCGTGCCAGGCCGGGTCTGTGACCTGCTCACCCGCCGCGCGGTCACGAAGCGGGGCCGACCCGCGAGGTCCGTGTGGTCCCGCACTTCGTGCCACAGACCGGTGGTCGCAAAGACCTCCGGCGCCGCCTCGCCTTGGACGTCGGCGTGCTCGCAGGCCACCCACCCGTTGTCGGCTGCCAACGCGGCGGCAACCACGGCCACCTGCCGGATTGCGTCCAGCCCGTCGTCGCCTGACCACAAGGCCAGTCCGGGATCATGGGCGCGGACTTCTTGCTCGACGCTGTCCCAGGCAGTGAGTGGGATGTAGGGCGGGTTGGCCGTGACGACGTGGACCGTCCCCAGCAGGTGAGCCAGGCTGCGCGGTACGTCGGCCAGGTCTTCAATGCGGATCTCGACACTGGTTCCCCGCGAGTTTCGTTCGGCATACGCGGCAGCCGTGGCGGACAGCTCGACGCCGACGACGCTGGCCTGGGGGACCTCGGTGCCCATCGCCAACGCGACCGCCCCCGATCCGGTGCAGAGGTCGACGGCGATCGGCTCACAGCCGGCGGCAGCGAGCCGGCGGAGCTCGTCGACGGCGAGGCCCGCCATGACTTCGGTCTCCGGTCGCGGCACGAAGACACCGGGCCCGACCTCCAGATCGAGGTAGCGAAACGCAGCCCGGCCGGTGATGTGCTGCAGGGGTTCGCGAGCTGCTCTCCGCTCGATCAGGACATCGAAGGCCAGCTGCTCGGCGTCGCTGATCCGGCCGACCCCGTGGACTGCTCCGCGCGAGATACCGAGAAGGTGCGCAGCGAGCGTCTCGGCGTCATGTCGCGGTGAAGCGACTCCCGCCTCGGCGAGCCGCGCTGCGGCCGTTGCGAGCAGCGAGGAGAGCTCGTGCGTCATCGTCGGTGGTCGCGGCTCATGACGAGGCGGACTCGACCGCCGCCAGCCGCTCGGCCAGATCGGCTCCGACGCAGGCGTCGATCACCGCCTGCAGGTCGCCGTCCAGCACCTGGTCGAGGTTGTAGGACTTGTAGCCGACGCGGTGGTCGGTGATGCGGTTCTCGGCGAAGTTGTAGGTCCGGATCCGCTCGGATCGGTCCACCGTACGCACCTGTGTGCGCCGCGCGTCGGCATCCTCGGCATCGCGTTCGTCCTGGGCGAGCTGGAGCAGCCGCGACCGAAGGACACGCATGGCCTGGTCGCGGTTCTGGAGCTGGCTCTTCTCGTTCTGGCAGGAGACCACGATCCCCGTCGGGAGATGCGTGATACGGACCGCGGAGTCGGTGGTGTTGACGCTCTGCCCACCAGGCCCTGAGGAGCGGAAGACATCGATGCGCAGATCGTTCTCGTCGATGGTGACGTCGACCTGCTCGGCCTCCGGCATGACCAGAACGCCGGCTGCCGAGGTGTGGATCCGCCCCTGAGACTCGGTCACGGGTACCCGCTGAACACGATGGACGCCGCCCTCGAACCTCAACAGAGCGTACGGAGCCTCGCCCGGCTCGGCTGTCCCCCTGGCCTTGACGGCCACGGTCGCGGATTTCACTCCCCCGAGATCGCTCGGCGTCTCGTCGAGGACCTCGGTCTTCCAGCCACGCCGCTCGGCATACCGCATGTACATCCGGAGCAGGTCTCCCGCGAACAGCGCAGACTCCTCGCCGCCCTCCCCTGCCTTGATCTCCAGGATGGCGTCCTTGCTGTCGGCCTCGTCGCGCGGGACGAGCAGGCGCCGAAGCCGCTCCTCGAGCTCGAGCCGGACGGCGTCGAGCCGCTCCGCCTCGGCGACGAAGGTGTCGTCCTCGGTGGCGAGCTCCCGCGCAGCCTCGATGTCGTCGAGCGTGCTCTGCCACTCGGCATACGTCCGCACGACAGCCGTGAGGACGGCGTACCGCTGGTTGAGCTGCCGGCTCAGCACGAGGTCGGAGAACACGTCGGGCTCGGCCAGGCGTCGTTCCAACGCCGCGTGCTCGTCGACCAGGCTCTCGACGGCCTCGAACATGTCCGTTCTCCTTTGCTTCGGTATGAACCCCCAAGGCGACTGCGGTAGCCCTGGCCGGAAATGCAGCGACGCCGACCTCCGCGGCATGCGCGTCGGTCGGCGTCGGAGACGAAGCTATTTGGCTGCAGGAGCCTTCTTGGCGTAGCGAGCCTCGAAGCGGGCCACGCGACCACCGGTGTCGAGGATCTTCTGCTTACCGGTGTAGAAGGGGTGGCAGTTGGAGCAGACGTCGGCGTGCATGCTGCCGCTGGTCGACGTGCTGCGGGTGGTGAAGGAGTTGCCGCAGGTGCAGGTCACCTGAGTCACGACGTACTCCGGGTGGATGTCCTTCTTCATGAATTCCTCACTCTCATGGTCGCCGGGTCGCCGCGGGCCTGTTGGCTTGGTGGACGTGAACCGGAACCGGTGGACAAGTGTGCCATCTTCCCGCGTCACCACGCGAATCGGCACCAGCGTTCACAACACGACGACCTGACGTGGCATTCCCGATCACAGCAGGTGGCCCGTCGAGCCGGATCCCACACCAGGTGGCTCATTGAGCCGGACCGAGCGACTTCGTCGCTCGTCCGTCCATCAGTCGTCGTCGTCTCCGTTGCGCCCACGAAGCCCGGCGGCGGTCGGCGTCGTCTTGTTGACCTGCATGAGGAACTCGACGTTGGTCTTGGTCTGCTTGAGCTTCTCGAGCAGCAGTTCGAGGGCCTGCTGGCCGTCGAGAGCCGACAGTACGCGGCGGAGCTTCCAGACGATGGCGAGCTCGTCCTTGCTCATCAACAGCTCTTCCCGGCGCGTGCCAGAGGCGTCGACGTCGATGGCGGGGAAGATCCGCTTGTTGGCGAACTCCCGGCGCAACCTCAGCTCCATGTTTCCGGTGCCCTTGAACTCCTCGAAGATGACCTCGTCCATCTTGGATCCGGTCTCGATGAGTGCGGTGGCAAGGATGGTCAGCGACCCGCCGTCCTCGATGTTGCGGGCAGCTCCGAAGAACCGCTTGGGCGGATAGAGCGCCGACGAG
>JANLYC010000279.1:0-2264 GCA_031365435.1 Nocardioidaceae bacterium | reverse complement strand
CGACCCGCTCATGACCCGCCGACGAGAGGTGCAGTCGATCGTCACTCCACATGTCTGGATGCGCCAGCACGGGCGCTCCCCACACTCGGACGATCGAGCATTGGTGGAGTTCGGCGGTCTCCTCCACGATGGTCGTCAAGGCCTTGATGCGGGGCGCGCCCGTGCTGGCGCATCCAGACATGTGGAGTGACGATCGACTGCACCTCTCGTCGGCGGGTCATGAGCGGGTCGCAGGCGCCGTGCTCGAGGCGCTCGGGCTCGGCGACCACGCCTGGGCGGCCGTCCCGGACCCCGTCGTCCCGGCGCCGCGGCGCCAGCGCGTGGCAGCCGACGTCCGCTGGGCACGTCACCACCTGGGTCCTTGGGTGGGTCGTCGGCTCCGTGGCGTCTCTTCAGGAGACGGCCTGGCACCCAAGCAGCAGGATCTGGCGCCGGTGAGCTGGCTCGTACGCGAGACGGGGCCAGACGGCACCAGCGGCTGAGCCTCCGGCCGGCAGCGACGGCCGGCGCTACTGCAAACCTTGGACCGTGGCGATCGTGTCGGCTTCGTCAGCGGTCTTGTCGTCGCGATAGCGGAGTACGCGGGCGAAGCGCAGAGCCACGCCGCCCGGGTAGCGAGTGGAGCGCTGCAACCCGTCGAAGGCGATCTCGACCACCTGCTCGGGCCGGACGTGGACCACGTAGCCGTCCCTGCCGTCGACAGCGAGGTCGGTGAACCGCTCGGTCTGCCAGGCCAACATCTCGTCGGTCATCCCCTTGAAGGTCTTGCCGAGCATGACGAATCCGCCGGCGGGGTCACGGGCTCCGAGGTGGATGTTGGACAGCCAACCCTGCCGGCGTCCGCTGCCCCATTCGACCGCGAGGACGACCAGGTCGAGGGTGTGGCGCGGTTTGACCTTGATCCAGGCCGCGCCCCGGCGGCCCGCGTCGTACGCCGCCGCGAGGTCCTTGACGACGACGCCCTCCTGTCCGGCCGCCACGGCCTTCGCGAAGAAGTCAGCCGCGTCCTGCGCCGACGACGTGATGAGCCGATTGATGCGGGTCGACTCCGGGGTGACCGCGTCAAGTTGTGAGAGCCGGTCGCGCAGCGGCAGGTCGATGAGGTCCTCCCCGTCCACGTGCAGGCAGTCGAAGAAGAACGGGGTGACCGCGGTGCCGGGTGGTCCGGTGAGCTCGTCGAGGTGACTGGCTGTCCGCGACGACGTCTCCTGGAACGGACGCGGCCGACCGGCCCCGTCGAGGGCGATGGCCTCACCGTCGAGCACCGCTTCGCGGACCGACAGACCCTCGGCGGCCGCCACGACCTCAGGCAGCCGGGTGGTGATGTCGTCGAGGCTGCGGGTGTAGACCCTGACCTCGCCGCCGCGCTTGTGCACCTGGATGCGGATGCCGTCGAGCTTGGTGTCGACGCAGACCTCGGAGTCGTCGGCTCCAACCCGCAGCTTGCCGAACGCGGCGGCCATGTCGGGGGCTGCCGAGGCAAGCATCGGCTTGACGGGCTGCCCGACGGTGAGGCCGAACGCCTCGACCGCGGGCTGCCCCCCGGTGAGCGCCGCCACGGCGACCGGACCGACTGCGCCGCGGAGCATGACGGCGCGCCGCACCGAGGCGAGCGGCACGTCAGCCGCCGCCGCGATCGCGTCGACGAGCGAGGTCTCGAGAGCGCCTTGACGCAGTTCGCCGTGCACCAGACCGCGCAGGAACTGCTGTTCGTCGTCGGTAGCGCGGCTCATCAGGGCGGACACCGCCTCGAGACGAGCAGCAGCCGAACCCGCGCCGGACATCCGGCTGATGGCCTCGAAGGCGGCGTCGACCTCGGCGACGTTCAGTGAAGACGTCGAGGCCGGGTCGGGCAGGTCGCGCAGCGATGCCCAGCCCACACCGGTACGCCGCTGACGCAGCGCACCCGACAAGAACGCGACCGCCACCTCGACGTCGTCACGGTCCGCGCGCTTGAGCAGGTCGACGAGGGCCTCCCGCTTGGCGAGCCGCGACCGCGTGGCCGTGACTGCCTGCGAGGTGGCGACGACGTCAGACAGGGTGAGCGCAGCCATGCACGCAAGTCTGCCTCGTCTTACCGCCACCCGCGCCGAACACCCAGAACAGCCCGAACTAGGCTCGCTTGCGCCCACTTTCGGCGGAAACCGGGTGTCCGGACGGTAAGTGCGGGGCGCAGGAGGGGGCTGTTGGACCGACGTACGGTGGACGGGTGATCAGCATCGACCTTGCCCGCCGCCTGCACGACGCCGGCCTCGACTGGACGC
>JANLYC010000267.1:0-1591 GCA_031365435.1 Nocardioidaceae bacterium | reverse complement strand
GTCGTCGGCTCGCAAGCTGCGCCGGAGCATCGACGGGCTCACGCGGGTGCTCGCCATCGAGATCCTGACCGCCGCCCGCGGACTCGACCTCCGGGCGCCGTTGACGCCGGCGCCGGCCACCGCCGCGGTGATCGCGGCGCTGCGGGCAGCGGTGCCGGGACCAGGTCCTGACCGACATCTCGCGCCCGACATCGAGTCCACAGTGCACCTCGTGAGCTCGGGCGCACTCGTCGCCGCCGCCGACAGCGCCCTGCCCACGCCACTTCGTTGAGAGCTCCAGAAAGGACACGTCGATGACTGAGCCCCGCAGCATCCGCGCCGCCCGAGGCACCCAGCTCACGGCCCGGTCCTGGCAGACCGAGGCGCCGCTGCGCATGCTGATGAACAACCTCGACCCCGAGGTGGCCGAGCACCCCGAGGAGCTCGTCGTGTACGGCGGGTCGGGCAAGGCCGCGCGCGACTGGCCGTCGTACGACGCCATCGTCCGGTCCCTGACCGATCTACGGGTCGACGAGACGTTGCTCGTGCAGAGCGGCCGTCCCGTCGGGATCATGCAGACCCACGAGTGGGCGCCTCGCGTCCTGATCGCCAACTCCAACCTGGTCGGCGACTGGGCCAACTGGGAGGAGTTCCGTCGGTTGGAGCACCTCGGCCTGACGATGTACGGGCAGATGACGGCTGGGTCGTGGATCTACATCGGCACCCAGGGCATCCTGCAGGGCACCTACGAGACGTTCGCCGCCGTGGCGGACCAGTCGTTCGACGGCACCCTGGCCGGCACGATCACGCTGACGGCCGGGCTCGGCGGCATGGGCGGCGCGCAGCCGCTGGCCGTCACGATGAACGACGGCGTGTGCATCTGCATCGAGTGTGACGACTCGCGGATCAAGCGGCGGATCGACCACCGGTACCTCGACGTGCAGGCGACCTCGCTGCAGCACGCCGTGGAGCTGGCCATCGAGGCGCGGGACGCCCGCAAGCCGCTGTCGATCGGCGTCCTGGGCAATGCCGCAGAGATGGTGCCCGCGCTGCTGGCCATGGGTGCACCGATCGATGTCGTCACCGACCAGACGTCCGCCCACGACCCGTTGATGTACCTGCCGCTCGGGGTCGACTTCGACGACTGGGTGTCGTTCCGCGAGAAGGACCCGGCCGACTTCACCGACCGCGCGCGCGAGGCGATGGCACGGCACTGCGAGGCCATGGTCGGGTTCATGGACGCCGGGGCCGAGGTGTTCGACTACGGCAACTCCTTGCGCGCCGAGGCGAAGCTGGGTGGGTTCGACCGCGCGTTCGACTACCCAGGCTTCGTGCCGGCCTACATCCGGCCGCTTTTCTGCGAGGGCAAGGGCCCGTTCCGGTGGGCGGCGTTGTCCGGGGACCCCAAGGACATCGCGGCAACCGACCGGGCCGTGCTGGAGCTCTTCCCGGACGACGAGAAGCTGCACCGCTGGATCAAGAAGGCACAGGACCGGGTGCACTTCCAGGGTCTGCCGGCCCGGATCTGCTGGCTCGGGTACGGCGAACGGCACCGGGCCGGGTTGCGGTTCAACGACATGGTGGCATCGGGCGAGCTGTCGGCACCCTTGGC
>JANLYC010000250.1:0-2034 GCA_031365435.1 Nocardioidaceae bacterium | reverse complement strand
CTCGTCGACACCAACGATCACCACACGATCGCCTGGTTTCGTGCGTTCACCCGCAAAGCCGTGGTCCCGCCGTTGTGGCGCATCCACCGGGCGATCGGGATGGGCGGCGTGCGCTTGCCGCGGGTGACTGAACGCGACGTGAGAGCCAGGGGTCGCCCCGTCAGTCGTCGGCATCGCCCCACCCGTGCCACCGGTCGATCTCGATCCATGCGCTGACCCGTTTGCGCTCGCGGTTGCTGTAGGGGCGACCTCGGTAGTGCCGGGAGATCCGGTCGATGTCCGACAGGTCATCATCGTCGCGCATCTCGACCACCTTGCCCTGGACACTGACGTGCGTGTACCAGTCACCCTCCTTCAAGGCGGTGAGCGAGACCCGGGGATCAGCGCGCAGGTACTCCAGCCTCTTGCGGCCGGCGTCCATGTTGACGAGCACCCGGTCGCCGTCCAGGACGTACCAGGTCGCGACCGACACCGGGTGCCCGTCCGGACGAAGCGACGTGATGACGGCCGGGTTGGGCTGCTCGAACAGCTCTCTGACGTTCTCGGGCAAGGCTCCGGTGGGCATGTCTTCTCCTGGTTGTGCGACGACGTGCTTTCTACTGTGCCAGGGTGATCTCCAGCGGGGATGGACAGGTGTAGGGACGTACGTACGTGAGTGAGGTGTCCATGCGCGAGATCGATCGTGCGTGTCTGGCGGAGCGCATCGCTTCGGAGCAGGCGACATACGAGCGGCTGCACCCGACGAGCCGGCTCCTCCACGGGGAGGCGACGCACCTGTTCGGTCGCGTGCCGATGACCTGGATGAACCTGTGGCCGGGCGGTTTTCCGCTTTCGTTCGACCGGGCTCATGGCAACCGGATCATGGACGTCGACGGACACGAGTACATCGACTTCGCACTTGGGGACACGGGTGCGATGGCAGGCCACTCGCCGGAGCCCACCGTGCGAGCCGTCGAGCACCGTATCAAGGACCTGGGCGGCATCACGACCATGCTGCCCACGGCGGACGCGGCCTGGGTCGGGGCCGAGCTGGCCCGCCGGTTCGGCCAGCCGCTGTGGTCGTTCACGCTGTCGGCGACCGACGCCAACCGCTGGGCCATCCGGATCGCCCGCGCCGTGACCGGTCGGTCGAAGATCATCTGCTTCAGCTACAGCTATCACGGTTCGGTCGACGAGACGTTCGCGATCGCCGGACCGGACGGTTCGACGCTGACCAGGCCCGGCAACGTCGGCCCTCCTGTGCCACCGGAGATGACAACCAGGGCGGTGCCCTGGAACGATCTCGAGGCGCTGGAAACCGCGCTCTCGCACGGCGACGTCGCCGTGATCGTGGCGGAGCCCGCCCTGACCAACATCGGGATCGTGCTGCCGGACCCCGACTTTCACCACCAGATGAGGGCTCTCGCGACGACATACGGTGCGCTGCTGCTCATCGACGAGACACACACGTTCTCCGCTGGCCCGGGTGGCGCCACCGCGGCTTGGGACCTGCGACCGGACATCGTCGTGATCGGCAAGAGCATCGGTGGTGGCATCCCGTGCGGAGCGTTCGGGATCACCGACGACATCGCCTCCACGATCGAGACGATGGCCAACTCCGGCGACGCCGACATCGAGGACGTCGGAGGGGTGGGCGGGACGCTGGCCGGCAACGCCTTGTCGGTGGCAGCGATGCGAGCGACCCTGTCGGAGGTGCTCACCGAGACGGCGTTCGCCCACATGATCGACATGTCCACACGGTTCACCGCAGGCGTCCAGGCTGTGATCGATGACCACCAGGTTCCGTGGTCGATCACCCAGCTCGGCGCTCGGACGGAGTACCGCTTCGCGGCCAGCCCGCCGCGCGACGGAGACACCTCAGCGGCGGCACACGACCAGGAGCTGGACGGCTACCTGCATCTCGCGTTGGCCAACCGCGGCATCTTGATGACGCCCTTCCACAACATGGCCCTGATGTGCCCTACGACCTCGGCCGTTGACGTCGACCGTCATACGGTCGCGTTCGGCGAGGTCGTCGGGGCGCTCCGCGGTTAG
>JANLYC010000237.1:0-5311 GCA_031365435.1 Nocardioidaceae bacterium | reverse complement strand
GCGGCCTTCGGTGACGCCGAGGGCGAAGGCACCCATCGATCCGATCACGTCGCGGACACGATCCCCCGTGGCTCGCAGGCTTGCTCGGAGGCCGGCGAACCGTGGTGACGTGAGGGACTGCGGCACGTTGAGCCACCGCATCGGGTGGACTCCGTCGTAGGGGGTGATCATCGTCGGGATGTACGCCAGCTTCGTCACCCGGAAGGACCCGTCCGGCTGCTCGGTGAAGGTGACCCGGCAGGTGTTGCCGTCGTACACGCCCTCGACGGCGGTGTCTTGCTGAGCGACGGCGTTGCCGAGTCCGAAGACGACCCAGGTGTGGTTGATCTTGGCGTACGGCTGGACGACATGGGCGTGGTGGCCATAGATGAAGTCGATGTCGGGCGACCTCGTCAGGGTCCTCGCCACGTCGAGCTGGTCGCTGGTGGGAGCGTGCAGGTACTCGAGGCCCCAGTGCAGCGCCACCATGACGATGTCAGCGCCCTGCTGCTTGGCTCGATGCGCCAGCTGCTCGATGTGTGCGGTGTCGATCAGCGGCACCGACCACGGTTGGTCAGCCGGCAACGGCAGCCCGTTGGTCCCATAGGTCGCCGAGACCAGCCCGATCGTGACGTCGCGGACGTGGAGCAGCAGTGGCCGACGGGACGCGGCGCGCGTCGCCGCGGTGCCGGCATGCGCCAACCCGATCGCGTCCATGTCGTGCAAGGTGCGCGCGAGGCCCTCGAATCCCTGGTCGAGGCTGTGGTTCGAGGCCGTCGTGCAGGCGTCGTACCCCTCCCACTTCAGGGCCGGGAGGATCGCAGGAGGCGCCGCGAAGAGCGGGTACCCCGCGTACGGTCCGCCCGCTGGCGCCAGCGGCGTCTCGAGATGGCAGATCGCGAGGTCGGCACCGGAGACGACCGGCCGCATGTTCGCCAGCAGAGGCCGGAAGTCCATGCCATCGCGGCCGCCGCGACCGGTGTGTGCCGCATCGGTGCGGGCCGAGGCCCACAGCCCCTCGTGGAGCAGCATGTCGCCGTTCATCACGACCGTGATCTCACGCGGCTGGGGCGGAGGGCTGGCCGCCGAGCCCTGCGGGCCGGGCGCAGTGCTCGTGTCGGACGTGAACGGGAGCGTGGGACTCGGCTGCGTCGCCACAGACGTGAGCCGCCCCGTGGTGGGCGCCTGAGGGCCACTCCGCTCGATCGTGCAGCCCGCCGCGAGGAACCCGGTGCCGAGCGCGATGGCCACCATGGCGCAAACACGACGTTTCACCCGTACCTGCATGCGGCCCCCTGCTCATCCCCTCGTGGACCCTCGCATCGATCGGGCCTCGAAACAGCCAGCATGCCACCCGGACGAGGGTCCGGACGCGTAGGCTCGCTCGCATCCGAGGTGAGGCGGAGAGTGTTCCGCAGGATGAGCAGGAGGTGAGCGCCATCGAGCTGCGCACCCGCCCGCAGGTCCGGGTTCTCGGGCCGAGTGACCTCGACGCCGTTGGCCGGCTGCTGCTGCGCGACCCCGTGACCCACGTCTTCGTCGACCACCGTGTCCGCGTCACGCGCATGGAGCCGCGCTGGCTCGGCGGTGAGATCTGGGGGTACTCCGAGGGATCTGATCTCATCTCGCTCTGCCATGCCGCCGCCAACCTCGCACCCGTCCAGGGCACACCCGAGGCGCTCGACGCCTTCGCCGAGCGGGCACTGCGCCAGGGCCGCACGTGTGGGTCCATCCTCGGACCGGAGAACGAAGTACGACACCTGTGGCGGATCCTGGGACCCGAGTGGGGGCCGGCTCGCTCGATCCGGCCACAGCAGCCGTTCATGGTGCTCGACCGGGCACCCGCCGTCCCTCCGGCTCCCGAGGTACGGCGGGTGCGCCCCGACGAGCTCGACCTCCTCTACCCGGCCTGTGTCGCGATGTACACAGAGGAGCTCGGCGTCTCGCCGGAGGTCAACGGTGGCTCGCGGCTCTACCGTGCCCGCGTAGCTCAGCTCATCGCCAAGGGACACGCCTTCGCCCGGATCGAGGACGGTGAGGTGTTGTTCAAGGCCGAGCTCGGCGCCGTCACTCCGCATGCGGCCCAGCTGCAGAGTGTCTGGGTCGACCCACGACACCGGGGACGCGGGCTGGCGGCCGGTGGCGTTGCCGCGGTCTGCGCACTGGCGTTGAACGACGTGGCTCCGGTCATCTCCTTGTACGTCAACGAGCACAACGAGCCGGCCCGCCGGGCGTACGACCGGGTCGGCTTCGTCACGACCGGCACGTTCGCCACCATCTTGTTCTGACCGCTCAGCGGGGACTGACCCTGACCACGCGGTCGGTACCGCCGCCGTTGGCCGTCGTCACCAGCAGGTCTCCGTTGGCGCTCTGGACGACCGAGCGGAGCCGACCGTAGGTGCCCCGCAGCGCGGGCGGCGTCTTGACCCAGACGAGCTTGCCGTGACGGTCGAACCTCATGAAGAGCAGCCGCGAGGCCTTCAGCGCGCAGACCGCGAGAGTCCCCTGGTAGCGACCCCACTTCGTGCCCTTGACCCAGACGGCGCCTGACGTCGCCAGTGTCGGGTAGCCCGATCGCCAACGAGCGCCGATCTGGCGACCGGGCAGGCTGTAGTCGGTCATCGGCGTCGACTCGTCGTAGCCCGGCACGGGGTTCCAGCCGTAGTTGCCACCCCGGATCGCGAGGTTGACCTCGTCGTCGCGGTCAGTGCCGTGCTCGACCGACCACATCGTGCCGTCGGCTCTGAGCGCCAGCCCCTGGACGTTGCGGTGCCCGTAGTTGAAGATGAAGCGTTTCTTGCGGTTGGGCGAGTGGATCCAGGGGTTCGTCGGCCAGGCATGACCGGTGAACCGGTTGAGCCGGAGGAGCTTGCCGTTGAGGCTGTGCAGGTTCTGAGGGTTCGTCCCCACGGCGGCATCACCGGTGCCGACGAACATGGCCCCGGCGCGGTCGAGTCGCAACCGGCACCCACCGTGGCGACCACTCGTCGTCTGGATGCCCGACAGCAACGTATCGACGACCCGCGCCTTGGTTCGCGCCTTGTCGAGCCGCCACGCGAGCACCCGGATGTCGTGTCGACCACCGCTACGCTGCCACCCGTTGCAGGTGTAGAAGCGGTTGTTCCGCGCGACCTTCGGATCGGCCAGGATCGACATGAGCCCGGTCTCGCCGCTCGACCACAAGCCCGGTGGGCCGTTGCTGATCACCCGGCTCCCGCCGGCGGGCTTCTTCAGCAGAATCCGCTGCCTGTCGCGCTCGGTGACGAGCCACGAGCCACTCGGCAGCACGGCAACGTCCCAGGGAATGTCGAGACCGTGCATCGCCACCGTCGTCCGCAGCGCGGGCAACCTGCGCGCAACCGCCTCGGATGCGGTCTGCGCCATCACCTCCCGCTCGCCCGAGCCACCTGCACGCGGAGCGGCGGAGGCTGAGCCGTGCGGCTCGACGGCGGTGACGGCGAGGATCGTCGCGAGGGCTGGTAGGCCGATGACGATGAGACGTTTCCCGAGTCCGGTCATCGCACCAGTATCGGTCACGGCGAACGGTGACGGCGACCCTGCCGACGTGAACCTCAGACCAGGCCGCCCCGCCTACCGCTGCCGCCGCCATCCCCCGCGATTTGCGGGAAAGTTCACGCCGCCACCCCGTACGACGGCTGCACTTTCCCGCAATTCGCGGGCGCGGGGAGGGATGTCAGGTGACGGTGACGGTGGGCGGGCCGGGCGCGACCGAGGCGCCGTCTTCGTCGACGGGGGCGCCCATCGCGTCCGCGAGGCGCATGGCCTCCTCGATCAGGGTCTCGACGATCATCGCCTCGGGGACGGTCTTGATGTCCTCGCCATTGACGAAGATCTGCCCCTTGCCGTTGCCGGACGCGACTCCGAGGTCGGCCTCCCGAGCCTCGCCGGGACCGTTCACGACACAGCCCATCACGGCCACGCGCAACGGAACCTCCATGCCCTCGAGCCCGGCGGTGACCTCGTCGGCGAGCTTGTAGACGTCGACCTGCGCGCGACCGCACGACGGGCACGAGACGATCTCGAGTCGGCGCTGTCTGAGGTTGAGTGACTCGAGAATCTGCAGGCCCACCTTGACCTCCTCGACCGGAGGAGCCGACAGCGAGACGCGGATGGTGTCGCCGATCCCCTGTGAGAGCAGCGCACCGAAGGCCACGGACGACTTGATCGTGCCCTGGAAGGCCGGGCCGGCCTCCGTCACTCCGAGGTGCAGCGGCCAGTCTCCCGCCTCGGACAACAGCTGGTAGGCGCGCACCATCACGACAGGGTCGTTGTGCTTGACCGAGATCTTGAAGTCGTGGAAGTCGTGCTCCTCGAAGAGCGAGGCCTCCCAGACCGCAGACTCGACCAGCGCCTCCGCTGTGGCCTTGCCGTACTTCTCGAACAGGCGTGGGTCGAGTGATCCCGCGTTGACCCCGATCCTGATCGACGTACCCCGGTCCTTGGCAGCAGCAGCGATCTGCTTGACCTGGTCGTCGAACTTGCGGATGTTCCCCGGGTTGACGCGCACGGCAGCGCAGCCGGCGTCGATGGCGGCGAAGACGTACTTCGGCTGGAAGTGGATGTCTGCGATCACCGGTATCTGCGAGTGCTGCGCGATCTCGGGCAACGCATCCGCGTCGTCCTGGCTGGGACAGGCCACCCGCACGATGTCGCAACCCGACGCGGTCAGCTCGGCGATCTGCTGCAGTGTGGTGTTGACGTCAGAGGTCAGCGTCGTGGTCATGGACTGCACCGAGATCGGCGCGTCGCCGCCGACGAGCACCTTGCCCACCCTGATCTGACGGGTCTTGCGGCGGGGCGCGAGAACCGGCGGAGGTGCGGCAGGCATTCCGAGGTCGATGGCTGTCATGTGAAGTCCTTGGAGTACGGCGACCAGGTCATCCGGTGATGCGGATCGGATTGACGATATCGGCCCAGACGAGCACCACGCCCATCACGATGAGGATGCTCGCGGCCGTGTAGGCGATGGGCAGCAGCTGGGCCACGTCGGCGTACCCGGGGTCGGGTCTGCCGCGCACCCGGGCCAGGCCGCGGCGTAGCGCCTCGTAGAGAGCGCCGGCGATGTGACCGCCGTCGAGCGGCAGCAGCGGGATGAAGTTGAAGAGCGCCACGAACAGGTTGACGACGCCCAGCAGGGTCAGCAGCGTCGCCCATCGGTCGGTGACACTGATGGAGCTCTCGGAAGCCACCTCACCGGCGACCCGGCTCGCTCCGACGACGCTCATCGGACTGTTGGCGTCACGCTTCTCGAGGCCGAGCGCCGCCTTGGTGACGCCCACCATGCGTTCCGGCAGGTGCAGCAGCGCCTGCC
>JANLYC010000222.1:0-9746 GCA_031365435.1 Nocardioidaceae bacterium | reverse complement strand
CAGTTCTTCGCCCGCAACGTGCTGCCGAAGGTGACCGCCGAACGCGCCATCGCCGAGGCCACCGACCTGCTGCCGATGGACCTCGACGAGGCCGCGTTCTGACGAGCGGGCGAACTACTGGTCGACCCGGCGCTCTTCGACGTGCGTCGTCGTGTGGCGGTTGCGCTGGGCGTTGACGATGAGCGACAGCGCAATGGCCAACAGCCCCGCCACCATGAGGATCCAGCCCAGCGTGTTGTCATCCATGAAGCTCAGGTCACCGGTGTACGCCCAGACGAGGACCGCACCGACGACGATGAGGAACACTCCAAATCCAATAGCCACGGGGGCTCCTTTCGGGTCGTTGCAACAACGGTAGACCGGTTTGCACCGGTCCGCTCAACGACACTCAGCGGCGACGAGCCTTGCGATCTGCTGCGGTCCAGCGTGCCTTCTTGACGCCGGCCGGCCTCGAACGCGGCTTGGAACCGGCTTTCGCACTCGGTGGCCGACCTGCGTGGCCCTCGGCCGACGCAGCGGGCACGGTCTTTGGGGCCGCCTCGTCGCGCGCGGCCGTGACACGACGTGCGGGCCGGCGCACGGACCGGTTGTCGTCCTGCGGCTTCCTGCGGACCTCCGCGCGGTCACGGCCACGGGCTGGTGCCTCGACTCGCTCGTACGTCGGGCGAGCGCGACGGTCGGTTCGCTGCGGACCGGGCTCGCCGTCGCGGGTCGGCCGCGCGGCCGGTCGCCGGGGGCCCTGCGTCCCGCCGGCTCGGCGTGCACCGTGCTTGCGAGGAGCACCGCTGCGCGAACTGCCGCGGGGCGCTGTGCCGAGGCGTACCTCGTTGCCGGGGATGCCGGTCAGCGCCAGCGACGCGGCGGTCATCGGCTGCGGGGCAGTCCGGGCATCGTGGTGCGCGGCGACGACACCGGCGGCCTTCTGCAGCCGCACGACGGTGGCCACCTGTCGCTCGGTGGTCATCGTGACAACGGTGCCCGAGTTGCCCGCGCGCGCCGTACGTCCAGAACGGTGCAGATAGGCCTTGTGCTCGGTGGGGGCGTCGAAGTGGACGACGAGGTTGACCCCGTCGACATGGATGCCGCGGGCTGCGACGTCGGTCGCGACGACCACGTCGGCCTGGCCGGTCCGGAACTTGCGCAGGTTGCGCTCGCGGGCGTTCTGGCTCAGGGCGCCGTGCAGGTCGACGGTCGGGACCCCGAGCTCGGCCAGCTTCGCCGCAAGGTCGGTGGCGCCGTTGCGCGTCCGCGTGAAGACGATCGAGCGGGGGTTGGCGCGGAGCAGGTCGGCCGCCGTACCGAGCTTGTTGTGCGGGCCGGTGACGAGCACGTGGTGCTCGATGTCGGGCCGGTCGCTCGCGGCGTCGCAGTCATGCGTGACCGCGTCGTGCAGGTGCTCACGGACGAGTCGGTCGACGTCGCCGTCCAGTGTTGCCGACAGGAGCATGCGTTGACCGTGGTCCGGAGTCATCGCGACCAGCTGGGTGACCTCCGGGTAGAACCCGAGATCGCAGAGATGGTCGGCCTCGTCGAGCACCGTCACCTCGATCTGGTCGAGCGTGCACGCGCCGCGGTTGAGAAGGTCGCGCAGCCGTCCCGGAGTGGCCACGACCACGTCGGCGCCGGCGCGAAGGCGCTTGATCTGGCGGTCGTACGGCGTCCCGCCATACACGGTGGCGAGCTTGATCCCGACGGCGTGGGCGACCGGTTCGAGCGCGCTGCGGACCTGGGCCGCGAGCTCGCGGGTGGGGACGATGATGAGAGCGCGCGGCGACTTGGGCTTGCTCTTGCGGCCGGCCAAGCGGGCCAGGATCGGCAGACCGAACGCCAGCGTCTTGCCGGACCCGGTTGCCGCCCGCCCGAGGACGTCGCGTCCGGCCATGGCATCGGGAAGCACGACCAGCTGGACGGGCGTCGGCACCGTGATCTCGTTGCGGGCGAGGACACGCACGATCGAGTCGGGTACCCCGAGCTCGCCGAACGTCAGATGGGGGTGGGTCGCGTTGGTGGGATCACCAGACACAGGAAAGGTCTCCAGACGACAGGGCAGGACCTGATCAGTTCAGGGTCGGACCGGTTGCCTTGTGGCACCGGCGCGCCCGAACCGAGGTCGACCGTTTGCCGCAGCAGGATGCTGGGACGGACACCGTGTGACGGGCGCAAAAAAAGACGGCTCCTCCGACCACAAGATCGGAGTACGACGCCTTGGCTGCTGCCAGTCTAGCAGCGCGTCGGGGCCGGCCCGACCACCGCGCGCGTGACCTACGTCCCGTCGTGCGACCAGAGTTCCGCTGGCCAGCCGCGAGCAAGAAGTCCGGACATATGTCCGATGCCGCGCGTGCTGGGCAGAGTGTCAGACTTGACCGTATGGCGATACCCGAGGAACACGACCTGCGGGTCCGGCCGCGAGCCGCTTGGTACTGCGTGACAGCGGTCCTCTGGGGTGTGGGTCTGGTGCTGTTCGCGTTCGCCGTCGTCGAGATCGCGCACGTGGTCAACGGCGGCGTGGACCGGGCCGTCAACCATGCCGACGTCACCGTGCCTGGGAACGGTCTCACTGTCTACACCACCGACCCCGACTCCGTCGCCTCCTGCGTCCTGACCCACGGATCCGGCCACCCGGTCCCGCTTGACACGCTCGGGTTCACGATGGAGATCAGCGTCAACGGACCGACCTACTACGCCGTGGGTGTCACGCCTCACTCGTTGGCGGCAGGCTCCTACCGGCTCGACTGTCGCGACGTCCGGCCGGGCGCGGAGTTCGGCTTCGGACCCCGTGTGGATGTCAAGACCTTGGCGACTCGCGTCATCTGGGGCATCCTGCTGCCGCTGGCCCTCGGCCTCATCGGTCTGGTGACGCTCATCGTGGTGGTCGTCAAGCGGCACAACGCGAAGTCGCGGATCAGGTCGATGCGGGCGTACGCCGTCGCCGGCCACGCGCAGGCCAGTCCGTCCCACCCCGGGGCCACCAGCATCTCGGCCGCACCCCCGCCTCCTCCGCCGCCCCCTCCCAGGTAGGCCATTGACGACCTACCCGGCCGGGTGGAGCCTGTTGACGACGGCGCTCGAGCTCGTTCGGACCTCGCGCCCTCTCGAGGAGAGAACATGACCACCACCTTCATCCGACACCACGTCAAGGACTACGACGCCTGGCGCAAGGCGTACGACGACTTCGCGGACGTGCAGGCGAAGGCGGGTGTGACGGCCAAGGCGGTCTATCGCTCCGCCTCCGATCCCAACGACGTGCTGGTCATGCACCGTTTCGACAGCGTCGACCGGGCCCAGGACTTCATGGCGCTGACCGAGCTGAAGGAAGCGATGATGAACGCGGGCGTCGAAGGCGCCCCGCAGATGGACATCTACGACGAGGCAGACTGACCGCACCGAGCGCGATGAGGAGGACGGGAGGGAACCGTCCGTCCTCCTCGCGCGTCCGGCTCAGAGGTCGTATGCCGTCGGGTGGCTGGGCTCGTAGAGCTGGATGTCGTCGGTGCCCGGGACCTGGAGCATCAAGACCTTGCCGTAGCCGAAGTCGTTCACGTCTCCGGTGAAGGACGCACCTTTGCCCTCGAGCTCGGCGCGGGTCGCGTCGATGTCGTCGCACATGAGAGACACGGTGTGCTGGCGAGGCGCCGTCCAGTCCTGGCCGCCGTGGGTCCCAGACGTCGGGTGCACCCCGAGCTCGCTGGGTCCGGTCTGGAAGATCAGCCAAGGCTCAGGCGACTCACCGTGCTCGACGCACGGCCAGCCCAGCACGTCGCGGAAGAACGCGCGGGTCGCCGGGGCGTCGTCGGAGTAGATCAGGGTGTGCACGGCGGTGATCATGGAGCCAGCGTAGAAGGGCGGCGGCCAGCTGGCGAGGCCCCGATCCGCTCCGGCTACTAGGCTCGCCACGTGGACCATTTGCGCGAACTGGTGGAGATCTGGCGTCGTGCTTGTGCCGACTTCGCGTCCGTGGCGCGTCGGCTGGACGACGCCGAGTGGCGCCTCCCGACCGACCTGCCGGGGTGGAGCGTGGGCGATGTCGTCGCGCACGGCGCCGCGCTCGAGGCTGAGCTCGCGGGCGACGAGCCACTGCGTGTCGACATCGACAAGGGTGCTCCCCACATCACCGGTCCTCGCGGCGTTTACACCGAACGAGGCGTGGTAGCTCGACGAGGTCGCTCGCGGGCAGACGTGGTCGCAGAGTTCGAGGACGCGGTCGAACGGCGTACGTCGATGCTGGCGGCCGAGCCGCTCGACGACCCCGACGGCATACCCGACCTGACCCCCGGCCGTATCGGTTGGAGCTGGGCCATCCTGCTCCGCAACCGGCCGATCGACATCTGGGTGCACGAGCAGGACATCCGACGCGCTGTGGGCAAGCCAGGTGATCTCGACACCGTGGCGGCGGCGCACGTACAGGGCGTCTATGCGGCTGCGCTCCCCTATGTCGTGGCGAAGGCCGCCGGAGCACCACCCGGGACCACCGCCGTCTTCGACGTCACCGGTCCGCTGCCGGGGTTGTACGCCGTCGAGGTGGACGAGGACGGTCGCGGCCGGCCGGTCGACGCGGTCCCGGATGAGCCGACCCTTCGGTTCACGCTCGACACCGAGACGTTCACGATGTTGGGCGCCGGTCGACGCGACCCCGCGACCCTGTCCGTCCGCATCACCAGCACCGACGACGCACCTGCGGGCCTGGCCACCCGCACCCTGACCGCCCTCAACGTCACCCCCTGACCGACGGTTTCCACAGATGCGAGCGGCTGCTTCTGGTAGGCCTGCTGACTGACCACTGTGGTCGTTGTGTACGTCGCCGCAGATCTCGATCCCCGCCTCGTCGCGCTTTCGCGTGGCCAGCGTGGCGTCGTACGACGTTCGCAGCTCCGAGGGCTCGGCCTCAGCAAAGCCCAGATCGACAGCCAACTCAAAGCTGGTCGTTGGAACGCGTTCACTCATCGCGTCATCGTGATGCACAACCACGTACCGACTCGGCATCAGCTGATGTGGATCGCGCTCCTGGACGTGAGCACCCAGGCGGCACTGTGCAGCCACACTGCGCTCGACTGTGCAGGCTTTCGGTCCTTCGCGAGAGAGGCAGACGAAGTCCACCTCCTGGTGCCCAGGGGTACCAAGACGCTCGACCTCGTCGGTGTCCGCGTCCATGAGTTTCGGCGTTTCGACTCTCGCGACCTCGTCACGTACGACGGGTATCCCTGCGTAATTCCAGCCCAGGCCGCTGTAGATGCAGCGGCCTGGCAACCGTGGCCGCGCTTCGCGATGACGATGATGGCGGCTGTTGTCCAGCAAGGACTCTGCACGGTGCCCGACCTCGACCGAGCGTTGGCCCGTTGCGGCCGGGTCCGCCACAAGAACTACATGCGGATCGCGCTGCACGACATCGTCGGTGGCGCCGAGTCACTGGGCGAGATCGACGTGGCTGCCGGCTGCCGTCGCTTCGGCCTGCGCCAACCGAGTCGCCAGGTGTTCCGTCGCGATCCGTCTGGTCGTCGCCGCTATCTCGACTGCGAGTGGATTCTCGCCGACGGAACCATCGTCGTGCTCGAGATCGACGGCGCCCACCACATGGACGTCGAGCACTGGGAGGCGGACATGCGACGGGAACGGAAGATCGTCACGTCGCGACGTTTCGTGCTGCGCGCCACCTCGGCTGAGGTGCGCCTCGACCCAGCCGACATCTTCGCGGATCTACGCCGGATGGGCGTCCCCATCCAGTGAGTTGTCAGAAGTGGGGGCGGCTATAGCCACCTGTACTTCTGACAAGTCGGTCAGAGGTGGCGGCGGGACTGGACGAAGCGGAAGCGGCCGGCCACGTAGGCGCCGTCGGTGTACGTCGCGTTGGCGGCCGGGTTGGCACCGGTGCCGTGGAAGTCGCTGAACGCCGCCGACTGGTTGACGAACACCTGACCCGTCAGGTTCTCGCTCAGTGCCACACCCGCATCGAGCGCGGCCGAGCGCGTCGCGGCGAGCACGTCGTCGCTGGTCGAGTAGACCGCGGCCGTCATGGCCCCGTGCTCGATCACCGTACGCCGGAACGTCTCGATCGACTCCGCGGTCGACCCGGTCCTGATCAGGTATGACACCGGACCGAAGCACTCGCTCTCGTAGGTCTTGCCGTCCGACACGTCCAGCAGCACGACCGCCGGCGTACGCACCACCGCGTCGGCGTATGCCGGATGGGCGACCTCGCGCGACTCGATCACCACGGTGCCGGCCGAGCCGACCTGCCCCAGCCGCTCCAGGACACCCGCGTTGACGACGCCGCCCAACAGCTCGACCGCTCGCTTGTCGTCGCCGACGAGCTTGCCGAACGCCCCTGCCAGTCCGGCGACCACGTCGTCGACGCTCTTGTGGCCCTCGTCCGTCTCGAGGCCGTCTACCGGCAGGTAGAGGTTCTGCGGCGCCGTACACATCTGGCCGGTGTAGAGCGCGAGCGAGAACGCGAGGTTGAAGCACATGCCCTTGAACGAGTCGGTCGAGTCGATGACCACCGAGTTGACCCCGGCCTTCTCGGTGAACACCGTCGCCTGGCGGGCGTTCGCCTCGAGCCACTCGCCGAAGGCGTTGCCGCCGGTGAAGTCGATGAGCTTGATCTCGGGCCGGACCGCGAGCACCGCAGCGAGCCCGTCAGCCGGGTCCTCAGCAGCCAGCGTCACGATGTGGGGGTCGAAGCCCGCCTCGGCGAGCACCTGCTGACACACCTGCACCGTGATCGCAAGGGGCAGCACCGCGCCTGGGTGCGGCTTGACGATGACAGGGTTGCCGGTGACCAGTGAGGCGAAGAGTCCAGGCCAGGAGTTCCAGGTGGGGAACGTGTTGCAGCCGACCACCAGGGCGACACCGCGTGGTACGACGGTGAACGTCTTCTCCATCCGGATCGGCTCGTCGCGACCCGGCTTCTCCCACAGCGCGGTGGCCGGCACCCGGGTCATCTCGACGTACGCGTACGCGATCGACTCCAGCGCCCGGTCGAGCGCATGAGCGCCGCCGGCCTGGAACGCCATGACGAACGCCTGTCCCGATGTGTGCTGCACGGCGTTGGCGAGCTCGAACACCCTCGCGTGCAGTCGGGCGAGGATCTCCAGCCCCACCCCGACGCGGGCCTCGATGCCGGCGTCGCGCCATTCGGTCAACCCGGCCGTGGAAGCCTCGATGAGCGCGGGTACGCCGTCGGGAGTCACTCGCGGGTAGCGCACCTCGAGCGCTTTACCGAACGGCGACTTCTCCGTGGCCACCGTGCCGTCAGCGCCGGGCGTCGAGAGCGGAAAGTCGCCGGCCAACCATGCCTCGAAGGCCGCGACGCCGTCGGCCGCCGCTGTTTCGCCATAAACCTTCGGGCTCGGCGACTCGGGGTACGCGGAGAAGTAGCCACGCGTGCGGGTGGCCTCGACGGCGGCGTCGAGGGTGCTGCGGTGGCTGCTGAAGAAGTCTGCTGGCTTGCTCACGGGGTCCTCACTTGCGGCGTGATGTAACGGGATGCGACCTTCGTCGACCCTAGCGCGTCACAACTCACCACGAACGCCCCCAGCCTGCCTAGTGCGCGATCTCCCAGACGTGACCGCTGGGGTCTTGGAAGCTGGCCGTCCGGATGCCCCAGGGACGGTCCATCGGGCCGTTGAGCAGCTTCACGCCCAACGCCGCCAGTTGTTCACAGACCGCGTCGACGTCGTCGACGCCGACCGTCAGCACCATGCGCGCACCGGCTTCCGGTGCCGCGACCGGGGCCGGGTCGACCAGCTCCGGCGCGGCCGCTGTGTGCAGCAGGTTGACAACGGTCGTGCCGAAGTCGAATGCGGCCGAGACGTCGTCCTGATGGACAAGCGGCTTCGCGAAGACCGTGGTGTAGAAGGTTCTCGCGGCATCGATGTCGTCGACGAACAGGGTGACGGCGGCGACACCCGTCGCCCAGCCTGCGTCCGCTGCGCTGGCTTCTCCTGGTGTTGTCAAGGTTTCTCCTGCTGTCGTGGACGGATGAACTGCGGCTCGGTCCGTGTGGACGCGCCACGGATCAGGCGTGGCCGGCCTGCCCGCGGAGCCACCCGAGCGCCGCTGGGCCGGAGCGGAGGACAGAGATGTGTCCGTCGTCCGGGGAGATCCGGAGCTCGGCAGCCGGACAGCGCCCGGCCAGCCACACACCGTGGGAGCTCGGGATCATGCGGTCAGCGCCACCGTGCAGCACCAGCACCGGCGCCGCGACGTCGGCGGGGTCGAAGCCCCACGGCGACACGGTGGCCAGGTCGTCGTCGATCAACGCTGCAGGACCGGCTGCGATCGCCGGACCGACGACACTGCCGAACCACCCCCACTCCCCCTCGAAGGCTTCCAGGTCCGCCGCCACGAAGCCGATGTCGCCCTCCGGAGCTGATTGCTCGTACGCCGTCTTGACCGCGCGGCCGGCGACGGCCGCCTCGAGAGATGCGCGCGTCAGCTCTGCCATCCCGCCGAACCAGTCAAGACCCTCGGCGTCAAAAGGCGCGGGAGACGAGACGGCCACGGCCCCCAGCACGCGATCGCCGAGCAGCGCGGCGCACGCCATCGCATGTGGCCCGCCACCGGAGTGACCCATCACGCCGAACCGTTCGATCCCGAGCGAGTCGGCCAGCGCTGCGACGTACTCGGCGGCCGTGGCGATCGTCCGGCCGGGCCGCGCGGTGGAGCCGCCGTACCCTGGCCGGTCGTAGGAGACCCAGCGGATGCCGAGGCGCTGCGAGGCCGCGAACAGCGGCGCCGGCGGTGTGCCGAGATTCGGTGTGCCGTGATGCCAGAACACCGTCAGCGGGTTGTCCGCGGACCTGCCCGTGTCGTAGGCGTGCAGCGTGCTGCCGTCGCGCAGCGTCAGGTCGAGCTCTGTCACCACAGGGGGAGCAGCACCTCGTATGCCGTCCAGCCTCTCCTGGGCCAGCCATTCGGGCGTCATGTCGTCCTCCTCTCCTGCGTGCTCGAACCATCGTTGACACCTGGGACGTCGGCGCCGAGAGCACTCGATCGACATACGTGCCGAGAAAACGGTTCCGGCGGCCGAGACGACTGCTGAGTAGTGTCACATCCTTGGATGAACCCGCCCGCGGCGGTGTCGAGATCGCGTGGTCGGCTCCGACCTTTGCCGAAACAGCCCATCCGGGCATGACGATCGAGGAGCACCGATGAAGTACCTGATGCTGATCTACAGCAACCCCGAGCCTTGGGGTCACCCGAGCTACCTGAGCATCCCGGAGACACTCTCCATGGACGAGAGCGAGCGGGAGGCGATGCTGGCCGCAGGCGAGGCCTGGTTCGACGAGATCCGCGCGTCCGGGGAACTGGTGTCGGCCGCGGCGCTGGCCGCCCCGCTCACCGCGCGAACCGTCCGGGTGCGCGACGACGCTCCCCTCGTGACGGACGGTCCGTATGTCGAGGCCAAGGAGCAGATGGCGGGAGTGTTCGTCCTCGACTGTGCGACCCCGGAGCGCGCTGAGGAGATCGCCAGCGGGGTGCCGGATGCACGTTTCAGCGCGGTCGAGCTGCGGCCCATCATGGAGTCTGCCGGGCAAGAGATGTGACTTCGGACGTCGCTCCTGAGGACCTGTGGCGACAGCTGACGCCCCAGGTCCTCGGTGCGTTGGTCCGGCGGTACGGCGACTTCGGGACGGCCGAGGATGCGGTACAGGAGGCCCTGCTGGCGGCCCCGAAGCAAAGGCCCGACGAAGGTGTGCCGGACGATCCGCGGGCCTGGCTCATCCGCGTGGCCTCCCGCAAGCTCATCG
>JANLYC010000188.1:0-2257 GCA_031365435.1 Nocardioidaceae bacterium | reverse complement strand
CGCCGGTTGATGCGACGTAGTGCGAGGTTGGCGAAGACGGTGCGAACCGCCACCGTCGTCTCATGGATCCCGGTGCCGACCTGCCCCATCAGGCGGTCGCAGGAGTGTCGGCCGTCGCTCCCACACTGAGGAGGTCGTACTCCAGGAGCCAACCGTCGGCCCCGAGCTGCTGGAACGCGGCTCGAGCCTTCTCCAGCAAGGTTGCCGCGTCGGCTGCCCTTCCCTGCTGGTTCACCAACCAGCGCCCGAGGTCCGCTCGAGCGCGCGCGGTGAGCGGGAGGGAACCGTACTGGTCGAACCCCATGATCGCTGCTCTCAGGTCGGCCTCGACGTCGCTGTCACTGCCTTGCGCGATCGCGAGCAGAGCCGTCAGGTGGTGCAGGTGAGCCGTCAGCGCCTCACCCTTCAGCCCGCTCGGAGCCTCCTGCACCGGCCGGATGAGCTCCCCCGCACGTTCGAGCTGACCGGCAGCGATCGCAGCAGTCACCGCGCGCGGCCACAGATGCATGAAGTCATCACCCAGACCGCTCCAGCCAAGCGCGTGCTCGACCACCTTCTCTCCCAGGTCCGCCGCCTCGGCAACAGCACCGACGCGGAGGAGCTCGGCGATCCGACCGGTCTCGTACCAGGCCAGGTCGGACAGGTTGTCTGCGTCGTTCGTCAACGTCGGCAGAGCCGGAAGCGGCTCGACGCCGCGGGCATCTGCGAGCCAGCGCTCGATCACCGCCATCACGACGCGCAATCCCAGCTCGAAAGCCTCATCCTCACGACGGGCCGTCAGCGCGGGGACGGCGTCCCATTCACCGGTCGTCCAGAGAGCGATCGCCAGGTTTACCTCAGACGCCTGCAGGGAGGCGGCATTTCCGGTCTGTCGATACGCCGCCACGGCCTCCCGGAAGCATTCGACCCCTTTGGTGACGTCGTGTTGCACGAGCTCGATGCCCCACCCGATCAGTGCGTTGGAGAGCAGATCCGGGCGGTTGAGCTCCCGGGCCAGGCTGACCTGCGCGCCGTAGGCCACCCCGCCCAGGAAGGGGGCTCCCGTCGCCTGCATCAGCCTGCCGAAGGTGCCCAGCAACCGGCAGAGCACCTGCCGGTCGCCAAGCGACTCTGCGAGGCGGAGAGTCTTGTTGACGTAGACCTCGGCCTCCTTGGCAGCGCCGACGCCCATGTTCGCGCTGGCCAGAGCAAGGCCCGCGTGCAGGAGCGCTGCTTCGGCGTCCGGTTGACCTTCCAGTCGATCCCAGTGCGGTTTCAACACCTCGATGGCACGGAGGTTGTCGCCGGTCGCTGCCAGCATCGAGCGCGCCACCGTCACGGCGGCCAGACACGCTCCGACGTCGTCTCCCACCGATTCCAACGCCTCGATCGAGGCCGAGCCGAGCTCGACAGCGGTCTGGAACTGCCCGGACGCGCTCGCCGCGTCCGCAGCCGCCGCAAGAAGCGGCCCACGGCGATCGTCGTCGGTGAGCTCCAGCGCCAGGCGCAGATACCGCAGTGCTTCTGCGGACGCGCCCAGCGCGCGGGCACGGATCGCAGCCTGTTCGAGCAGCTGGATCGACCGGTCGAGCAGCGTTGGTCGATCCTCGTCGCCGGCGGCGCAACTCGCGAGGGCGTCCAGGAAGTGTTGGGCCAGCACCGCTGCGAGATCACCGGTCGGGTCCGGCTGAGCTTCGAGATGGGCGGCGACGGCGAGGTGCCGTGCTTTGCGATCACGTTTCGACAGCGTGTCGTAGGCGACCTGGCGGACGACCGCCTGCACGAAGCGATACTGACCCCGACTTGCGCTGAACCGATCGGTCTCGATGCGGAGGATCTGTTTGCGGACCAGTCCCCGCAGCAGGTCCTCCCGGTCCGGCACACCATGGGCCAGCTCCGCCAGGGCGTCATCGGTGAAAGTCATCCCCAGCACGCTGGCATCAGCGACCAGCCGACGTTCCGGAGCCGCGAGCGCGTCGAGCCGGGCTGCGACAAGCGCCTGCAGCGAAGCCGGCGCTGCCAGGTCCCCCGCCTGCAGCACCGTGGCGTCGGTCAGCACGTAACGGCCCTCGCGAGGGACGACCAGGTCACGGTCGATCAGCCCGCGAATCGTCTCCACGGCATACAGGGGGATGCCCTCGGAACGCTCGACGAGCGCCGACCTCGCATCGGTCGGCAGGTCTGCGACCAGCGCGTCGAGCAGAGTGGCCATCGCCTCGTCGCCGAGCGGATCGAGGTGCAGGACCGTCGTACGCCGGTTGACCGCCAGATCGGGGCG
>JANLYC010000161.1:0-2093 GCA_031365435.1 Nocardioidaceae bacterium | reverse complement strand
GTCGCATTGCGGACCTGCGCGGCCGGGTCCCCGTTCTCGTGGGATCGCTCGTCACCTTCTCGATCGGCTCGATGGTGACCGCTGCCGAGTACGACCTGGGGTCGATGGTGGTCGGTCGATTCCTGCAGGGCGTCGGCGGCGGCGGGCTCGTGCCCGCGACGTTGGCCCTGGTCGCCGACATCTGGGTCGTCGAGAAGCGCGGCGTGCCGCTAGGTGTCGTGGGGGCTGTGCAGGAGCTGGGCAGTGTCGTCGGACCGTTGTACGGCGCGGTCGTGCTCGCGGTGTCGACGTGGCACACCATCTTCTGGATCAACCTGGCAGTCGGCCTGGTGCTGGCTGCTGCGCTTGTGGCCCTGTCGGCGCGATCCGGCTCGTCGACGGTCCGGCCGGGTCCGGGTGATCGGCCGGTCCAACGACCCGACCTGCTCGGCGCGGCCCTGGCGACCGGAGCGGTGACCGCGCTCGGACTCGTGCTGGTCGCGCCCGAACGGCTGACCACCGGCCTGACCACCGGTCGTGCCTACATCCCGTACGTCGATGACTCCCGGTGGTCCACCCCGATGGCGATGGCGACAGGTGTCCTCGCGGTGGCCTTCGTCGTGCGGGTCCTGACCGCCAGCCGCCCGCTGGTCGACCTGCGCGCGACGCGCGAGGTAGCCCGGGCGGCCGACCTCGTCGGCGCGACGCTGCTCGGTCTGTCGCTGGCCGGTATCGTGCTGGCTTTCGCCACGGCCGACCCCGCAGTTCAGGTGTTCTCCCCGGCCGGGCCGTACTTCCTCACAGGCAGCGCGATCGCAGCAGCCCTCTTCTGGTGGCGCCAACGTCGGGCGGCCGCTCCCCTGATCCCGCGGCGGGCCTTGACCCATCCAGCGGCGTGGGGTTCGGTCGCGGTGTCGTTCTTCATCGGTTCTGCACTCATCGCCGCACTTGTCGACATACCGATCTTCGCCCGGGTCACGGTGTTTCCCGAGTCACAGCTCGGCGCTGCCCTGGTGCTCGTGCGGTTCCTCGCGGCGCTGCCGGTCGGCGCCTTGCTCGGGGGCTACCTG
Source organism: Nocardioidaceae bacterium (assembly GCA_031365435.1). GTDB lineage: Bacteria > Actinomycetota > Actinomycetes > Propionibacteriales > Nocardioidaceae > JANLYC01. Next base: position 1,044 of record JANLYC010000161.1, on the reverse strand, counting down.
ACCCGACGCTTCGATGTGGGAGTTCTGGCGACCGTGGGCATGCTCATGGCTGCGGTCGCGTTCGTGGCGATGAGCCAATGGGACAGGACCTCGCTCGATCATTGGCCGGCGACGGTCCCGTTGGTCCTGGGCGGACTCGGCTTCGGGATCGCTATCGCGCCGGTCAACGCAGGTCTGCTCGCGTCGACCGAGGCCGCGGTCCACGGCATCGCCTCCGCACTCCTCGTGGTGGCGCGGATGATCGGCATGCTGGTGGGGATCTCTGCCCTCACCACCATCGGCCTGCGGCGCTTCTACGCCGTGTCGGCCTCCCGTCCCACCATCGACGATGTATGCCCGAGCGGGCGGATCTGCGACGCCTACGTGAACGCGCTGAAGGACGCCGGAGTGGCGCAGATGCATGCCATCTTCTGGGGGGCGGCCATCGCGGCCGTCATCGCTGCCGTGCTGTCGTTGCTCCTGCTCCGCCTTCGCACCCGGCCGGGGCAGGCCGCTGACCCAGCCATCGGTCGCTTCGGTCTCTGACGACCCGTCGGGTCAGGCGGCCAGGCCGATGAACCGACGCACCGGCTCGAGGCCGCCGACCGCGACGTCGAGGCCACACCGGTTCAGGTCTTCCGGGCGGAGGACGAGGCGCTCGAGGATCGCCACCTCGTCGTCGCGGCGCTTCACGCGGGAGCGACCGTTCTCGCGGTACCCGACCTTACGGCTGACTCCACGCGACGCCGGGTTGTCGAGAAATGCACCGGAGGTGATCTCTTCGAACCCAAGGTGGTCGAACGCGACCTCGCAGAGGATCTGCCGCATCATCGTCCCGACGCCCTGTCCCTGGAACCGCTGAGCCAGCCAGGAGCCCGTCTCCCCCGACTTCGTGACCAGGAAGTCCTGGGTGCTGATGCCCTGGACTCCGACGACCTCGCCGTCTCGGCGTACGACGCACTCGAGCGACCAGGCCTGGGCGCTCTGACGGGCCCGCGAGCCCCAGTAGAACCGGGCCATGCCGAGCGGCAACTCGTCGGCGGGAGCCGTGCTCCACGGGACGTA
>JANLYC010000523.1:0-3236 GCA_031365435.1 Nocardioidaceae bacterium | reverse complement strand
ATGGAGTGCCGTGGCAGAAGACCACCGGAGGTCCCGCTCCCCCGCTCCCCCACGCGACGCCGCGTCCCCGCCACCGGAATCGTTCGGGCAGCTCCACCAGACCCCCTCAACTCCCAGCATATGCGACAACGGAGATTGTTTGTAGTATACTCGAACACATGTTCGCACCGCGATATGGCTCGGTTGGCGAGGAGCTGGATCCTCGCGACGTGTCGCCTGCCCCGACAAGCGCGCTGTGGCGCACCAACCAGCGACGATTCGGGGCCGTGCTCAACGCACGCGTCGATGCACTCGACCCCGCCGATCAGCTCCGGCTGATCGAGGAGACCGTTTCCTGCAAGGCCGTTCTCGACTGGACGCACTGCCGGGTAGCCTCCGGCCTCGCTCTAAAAGACCTCTCGTCACCGATCGTGCGACAGGCACTCGAACGGTCCGGTGGTTGCTGCCTGATCCGGGTCGCTGGTTCTGACACGCCTGCCATCTCCGAGGGCATCGTCACCGAGCTCGCGTTGGCCCTGTCCTGCAGCGAACGGAGCGCGCGCGACTACATCGCGGTCGGGCTCGACCTGCGCTACCGCCTGCGGTGCACCAACAACGAGTTCGGCGGCGGCCGCATCACGTTCGCGCACGCGAAGGTCATCTCCGAGGCCACCCGATCCCTCGCGACCGACCTTGCCGAACAGCTCGACGAGCGGCTCAGCGACGAGGCGCACTCCCGAACCCCGGCTCGGCTGCGCATCCTGGCGCGTCGATTGGTGGCCAAGGCCGATCCCGACGGACTCACGAAGGGTCACGCGGCGGCGATGGCCGATCGGTCAGCGTCGATCTTCCCGTTGGGCGACGGTGTGGCTGCCTTCTCGTTCAACCATCAGCTCGAGGTGGCGGCCGTCATCGACGACCAGCTGACATCCTGGGCTCGCCGCCGACGTGCCGCCGATCCCGAGACACCGTTCGCCGCCCACCGGGCCGACGCAGCCGCCCTGCTCCTGCTGGGGCGGCACCCGGTCACCGGAGCTGACCTGTTGTGCGACATCACCACTCGGACGCAGTCGAGCGAGTGCCCCGCTCCCCCGCTTGCCGAGCTACCCCGCATTCCACTGAAGCTTCTTCCGGCCCAGCCGTCGGACGTGCTGCCCATCCGCACCGAGATCCGCGTGACGATGAGCGCTGACACGCTGCTCGGCCTGGACGACGCGACGTGCGAGCTCGACGGCTTCGGACCACTGACCGTGACTCAGGCCAGGAGCCTGGCTCTGCGCTCGAGCTCCACGGTGCTGCGACGGCTGTTCACCGATCCCGTCGACGGTTCCGTGATGACGATGGATGCCAACACCTATCGGTTCTCGTCACGCCAGGTCGAGGCGGTGCAGTCCCTGCACCCGATTTCCTGTTTCCCCGGCGCTACAACTCCCGCTGAACGGTGCGACGTGGACCACCGCGAGCCCTACCGGTTCGGTCCGCCCGGAACCGCAGACCCCCCGGGTCAAACCGTGGTCGCCAGGGGCCAGCCGCTGGGCCGGCGGCATCACCGGTTCCGCACCCACCTCGGTTGGGTCGCAAAGGTCGAGCCCACCGATCCACACACGATTGCTTGGACGAGCCCCTACGGGCGGACCTACATCGTGCGCGATCACGACGGGGCCTGAGCCGGTCACGAGACCGAGAACCCTCCGTCGACATGGATCAGCTGCCGAGTGACGTATGCCCCCGGCCGTGGAGAGCGCCTCGCCGACTGCGAGGCCGATCCCGCTTGAGACGAGCGGAGGTCACGATCCGAAGACGACTGCGTAGGCAGCAGCGGTCACGAACCACGCGACAAAGGCGGAACCGATCACGAAGGCAGGACGCGTGTACCAGGTTCTTTGCATACGGCAAGCATGGTCCGTGCAGGTTCACAGCGGATTTCGTCCAGGTGACATGTCGTCGGGAACGAGGTGAACGCGAGGACGTCGGCCTAGCCGGCGTGGCGCGCCACCCGTTGCCGCCCCATGATGACGGGGACGCCGTGATCACCGACGGCGGCGAGGGTCGTGACCTCCGTGCTCGATCTGCCGTAAGGCCCGACCCCGACGAGGGTCAGATCCGGCAGCAGGAGGTCACCGGACGTGTACTCCATCGACACGTGGGCGACGCAGTCCCTGCGGGCGGCCGCGGCAACCGCTGCGTCCACCCGGGCGCTCTCCTCCGCCGGCCAGTACATCCGGGTGATCGACTGCCACACGACCGTCACGGTGTCGTCGGGCATCGCTACGGAGAGCTGCTTCTCGAGCCACTCCCCCGCCGGAGCAGCGTCGACCTCGACACGGTGTCGGCGAGCGAGAGCGCACGCCTGCACCAACCGCTCATGGCGTTCGAGGTGAAACGGCCAGACGAAGGAACGTAGCCGCAGCTCTCCCTCGGGGCTGGCGGCATCGACCGGAGCCAGGTCGCATCCCCGCCTCTCGACGATCTCGAACTCCTGCGGCTGCGGAGGGTTCTCGAAGACGTTGGTGAGGACGACGGGAGATCCGGCCGGCCCGACTCGCCAGTCGGCCTGTTCGAACCGGAACTTGTCGACGAGCAGGTTGAGGCCCGCGGAGGCGCCCGGCTCGAGCAGCCGGACCCGGTGCCGCCCGCTCCGACGGACTGCCTCGAACAGGCCTGCCAGCAGTGCACTGGAGCGGCCCACCTCGTTGGTCTGGGGAGCGACCGTGAGCGCGTCGTGCAGCTCGCCCACGTGGTCGACCAGCACCTGACGAAACTCCGGCCAAGCCTCGCCAGCAGCTGCCTGGCCGCCCAGGCACGGGTAGTACGGCACCAGGCCCGGGGCGCGATCGGTGAGGACGATCCGGAATACGCCCGCCAGCAGCCGGAGCTGGACGACACTCCCCGGTGGGGACGTCTCCCACCCACGACAGATCTCGCGAACCGGCCCGCCGAGCTCCCAGTCGGCGGCCATCCTGCGCATGAGCTCGCCATACAGATGCGTGTCCGAGGCTGCGTGCTGCCGCATCCGATCGGCAAGCGTGGCCCCGTCGTCAAAGCCAGGCACCGATCAGCCGCCCAGGTCCGACTGGTCGTGGATCCACAGGTCGAGCAGCCCACGGAAGTGTGCGAGGAACTTCTCCTGCTCATGGGCGGGGTATGTCGACACCACCGTCGCGGTCAGCAGCTGGTCGAAGGCCGTCGAGCTCACCCAGTCGAGCACCATCGTGTCGAGGTGTGGCAGCGACTTCTCCTTGAACTCGCGGTAGCGG
>JANLYC010000138.1:0-3075 GCA_031365435.1 Nocardioidaceae bacterium | reverse complement strand
ACGGCGAACACGAACGACAGCAGCAGCACGTAGCCACCGACCGCGGAGTAGAAGATCGACTGCCAGATTCCCTTGGCGGCTCCCATCGCAGCGCCCGTGGTCTCCTCCGAGAGGTGGGCCGACGCGTCATACCCGGTGATCGTGTACTGCGTGAGCAGGAAACCGAGCGGCAGCACGTAGAAGAGGAAGCCGATCCCGGTCGTCTCGCCACCGAACAGGCCACCGGTGTTGTTGACCGTTCCGGTGAACACCTCAGACACCGACGAGTGATGGTCGGGGACGACCCACAGGATCAGCACGACCAGAGCAGCACCGGCGACGTGCCACCACACCGAGATGTTGTTGATCACGGCGAGCAGGTGGCTGGAGAAGATGTTGAGCAGTGAGATGACCACGAGGATCACCAGGAACATCCAGAACACCCGCTGGAGCGAGTAGTTGTCGGCCCACGAGGTGCTCATCCGGCTGAACGCGTAGTCGAAGAAGGTGGCGCACCCGTAGGCGACCGACGCCACGATGGCCAACAGGCCGATCAGGTTCAGCCAGCCGGTGTAGTAGCCGGCCTTGGGCCCGCCGAGCTTGGAGGCCCACCAGTAGATGCCCCCCGAGGTCGGGTAGGCGGAGACGAGCTCCGACATGCAGAACCCGATGATGAGGATGAACGTCGAGATGACCGGCCATCCCCACGAGATCGCGACCGGCCCTCCGTTGTTCCAGGCCACGTAGAACGTGGTGAAGCAGCCCGCCAGGATGGAGATGATCGAGAACGAGATCGCGAAGTTGGAGAAGCCGGACCAGTTCCTGGACAGCTCCTGCTTGTAGCCGAGCTCAGCAAGTCTGCGCTCGTCGTCGTTGAGATGTGTCTGTGACATCTGTGTCCTCCGGGGGAGACGTGTTACGTCGTGGACAGGGCTACGGGTGCGCAGGTAGGAAGCCGAGATCGGGTAGTCAGGTAGGGACGGATGGGATCGAAGGGCGTCAATCGGGCGCTGCGGCGGCGGTGAGCCAGGCGTCGAACGCCGAGCTGTCGAACTCCTCGACGGCTCGGTCGTACTTCTCCAAGCCCCAGGACCAGAAGTCGAAGTCGAGGTCGGAGTTGCCGTCCTGGATCGAGGCCCAGAGCATCCATCCGTACTTCGACATGAGGCCCAGCAGACGGCAGCGGGCGACCATGCTGGGCCGCTCGCGACCGAAGTACGTCGTCACGAGCTCGTCGAGCAGCGGCGGTTCGAGGGTGGACTCGCTCCAGATGTTGCCGAGCTCGAAACACGGGTCGTTGTTGCCGGCGTACTCGAAGTCGATGATCCAGACGCGCTCGCCGTCGTCGACGAAGTTCGCCGCGAGCAGGTCGTTGTTGCACGGCACCGTGGGGACCTCGACGACGGACAGTGCCTTCTTGATCTGCTCGACCTGCGGCATGAACTCGAGGTATCGGTCGGGCAACCGGTAACCACGCTCCTGCACGGTCTTGAGGTAGGTCTGTTGCACGTCGAACATGTCGAACTCGCTGACGAAGCGCGGCCCGTTGTGCAGCATCCGCACGGCCTCGGCGATCCGCCGCAGCTTGGTCGGGTCGCCCACGTCCGCGGGCGTGTACGTCGTACCGGTGATGAAGTCGACGACCAGCAGGTGGTGCTCGGGCACGAACTCGACGACGCGTGGTGAGGCCCCGGACGCGGCTGCTGCGCGGGAGTTGAGGTACTCGGCCTCGCGGTCGATCGACAACATCGTCGAGTCTTCGTTGGAGATGCGGACGACGACATCGAGGTCGATCGTCTTGACGTGCACGTTGATGTTGGTCAGGCCGCCCTCGAGGAAACTGACCTCGCGCGGCTCGTAACGGACCGAGGAGAGACGGTCGAGAATCGCGTCGAGCTCGTCCGGTGCCATGGCAGCGGGCATCGACGCCTCCTCCCACCTCTCAGCCCCGTTCCTGGATGCTAGTGCCAAGGTTCCCATCAGGTCTAGACTCATTCCGGAGTGTTGCCGGCCGAGCAGAAGCGAGCCCCCAGATGACCAAACCGACGTTTCCCCTGACGGTCGAGAAGCTCCGCGTCCTGATCGAAGAGGGGGACATCGACACCGTCATCGTCGCCTTCACCGACATGCAGGGCCGCCTCCAGGGCAAGCGCCTGCACGCGCAGTTCTTCATCGATACGGTGCTGGACCACGGCACCGAGGGCTGCAACTATCTGTTGGCGGTCGACATCGACATGAACACGGTCGAGGGTTACGAGATCAGCTCGTGGGCGCGTGGGTATGGCGACATGGAGTTCGTGCTCGACCTCTCGACGTTCCGGCTGACGCCCTGGTTGCCCGGTACGGCGATGGTGCAGTGCGACCTGGCCTGGCTGGACGAAGACCACTCCCCCGTGGTGCAGTCACCCCGCACGATCCTCAAGAAACAGGCGGAACGGGCGGCCGGTCACGGTCTGCGCGCCTTTGCCGGCACCGAGCTCGAGTTCAACGTCTACAACGAGACCTTCGAGGACGCCTGGAACAAGGGCTACCAGAACCTCATCCCCGGCAACCAGTACAACGTCGACTACTCCCTGCTCGGCACCAGTCGCGTCGAGCCGCTGCTGCGTGAGATCCGCAACCAGATGTATGCCGCCGGCCTCGTCGTCGAGTCGGCCAAGGGCGAGTGCAACCTCGGCCAGCACGAGATCGCGTTCAAGTACGAAGAGGTGGTGCGCACGGCCGACCAGCACTCGGTGTACAAGAACGGTGCCAAGGAGATCGCGTCACAGCACGGCAAGGCCCTCACCTTCATGGCGAAGTACGACCAGCGCGAGGGCAACTCCTGCCACATCCACCTGTCCCTGCGCGGCCAGGACGGCGAGATCGTCTTCTGGGACGACGAGTCGGGCCGTCGTACGCCGCTCTACGACTCGTTCGTCGCCGGCGTGCTCGCCGCGATGGCTGACTTCACGCTGCTGTTCGCGCCGAACATCAACTCCTACAAGCGGTTCGCCGAGGGCTCGTTCGCACCGACCGCCGTTGCCTGGGGCCAGGACAACCGGACCTGCTCCATTCGACTGGTCGGCCACGGTAACTCGGCGCGGCTCGAGAACC
>JANLYC010000098.1:0-1669 GCA_031365435.1 Nocardioidaceae bacterium | reverse complement strand
TCGCCCGTCTGCGGGAGATCGAAAAGGGTCTCTCCGCCGCGCGATTCGGCGCACCCGCCCGCACCTGAGAGCCGCGGAGTCCCCGCGCCCAGACGCAGAAAGCCCCCTGACGAGATCGGCGCGACGGGCCTGTAGATTGTGCGAATGGCACAAGGTCACGCTGCCGCGGCGGTCGCGCCCGCGAACGAGGAGGCCGTCCGCGCGTGGGACACGGTGCTCTACGAGCGCTGGAAGAAGAACCGCGAGGTCTTCGTCGGCGCCCTGGAGGAGGTCACCGAGAACGTCTTTGACAGCGCTCCTCCGCCCGATGGCGGACGCTGCATCGACATAGGCTGTGGGTTCGGGGAAACGACGCAACGACTCGCCGAGCTCGTCGGAGCCGAAGGGTTCGCGCTCGGAACCGACTCGTCCCCCAGATTCATCGAGGACGCCCGGCACGAAGCGATCGACGCTGGGGTCCAGAACATCGACTTCGAGGTCGCCGACGCGCAGACGGCAACGTGGGACCCCACCTTCGACTACGCCTTCTCGCGCATGGGGACGCAGTTCTTCGCCGCACCCGTCCCGGCCATGCGCGCAATTCGCGGAGCCCTCCGGCCCGGCGGCACGCTCGCCAAGATCTGCTGGCGGCGCAAGGTCGAGAGCCCGTTCTGGGCGGAAACCCAGCAGGTGGTCGAGCGCTTTCTGTCGCGTCCGGAGGAGTACGAGGCCGACACCTGTGGACCTGGTCCGTTCTCGCTGGGCAACCCCGAGACCTGCCGCGGCATTCTCGAAGCGGCAGGCTTCGAGGACATCGCGCTGGTGGCACACGACTTCGCCTACTTCATGGGCAGGGACATGGAGGAGGCGGTAGACGCCCTGCTCGCGATCGGGCCGGGGGCCGAGCTGATTCGCCTCAACGGGGAGCACGGCGAGAGTCGCCGGCCCGAGATAGCCGAGGCCCTGGCCGAGCACTACATCGCATGGCAGCAGTCCGACGGCTCCATCGTCGGTCGCGGCTCGGCCTGGATCGTCACCGCCACGAACCCCGGCTACGCCCCCTCACGTTCGACTCCGTGCCTATGAGAAGCGCGACGGCTCCGAGGTCGAGCCCAATCAGATCCACGCCGCACCAAGGATTACGCCGCGATGTCTGAGAAGGATGGCCCCCGGATCCGCCTGCGCGACGGCAGGCGACAGGCTGACTCTGAATTGGAGGATCGCGACCCGCGTGGTCAGCACCGTGAGCGGATCCATGGGGCTCAACTTACGTCGCGGGCGCGACAAGCTCCGACAGGATCTCCTCGATACGACTGAAGAAGATCAGATGGCCTTCGCCGCTGTAGTAGCGCGCCTTGACATACGGCAGCCGACGCTCCTGTTCGCGAGCCATCGCCACCGGAACATTGCGGTCGTCTAGGCCGTGCCAAATGAGCACCTTCGTCCTGATCCTCTCCAGGGGAATGGCCTCACCCCGTGCCACAGCGACCCCATCCCACGTGGGAGGTCCGGGACCCTGGCGGAAGCACTCAGCAAGGCTCGCAGACATTGCATCGGCGACATAAGGCTGCTTCAAGATCTCGGCATCCGCCGGGGCCATCGACTTGATGAACTGCTCGACCATCTTGCCGGCGTGAGCTTGGCGCGCCATCGGTCTGACCATCGCCCGCGCCAACGCTGGCCACCGACG
>JANLYC010000085.1:0-1893 GCA_031365435.1 Nocardioidaceae bacterium | reverse complement strand
TTCACTGAGAATACGGTCGCGCACCTCGTCACGAATGGCTCTCCACTGCTCGACGGGTCCGGCGAGCCCGTGGTCCTCCACTCCCTTGATCATCCGGTCGAACGCGACCCACACCATCAGCCGGGAGTGCGTGAAGTGTCGTCTGGGTCCGCGGATCTCCCACAGTCCGTTGTCGGGTTCGTCCCAGTGCTGGGCCAGCTCGGTGAGCAGCGTGCACTGAAGGGCCCAGGAGTGACGCGTCTCCTTGACTCCGTGCTGGCGCGCCAGCTCGAGCGCCGCGAGCACCTCTCCGATCGTGTCGGTCTGGCGTTGGTCGACGGCGGCGTTGCCTACCCGGACCGGACGTGACTCGGCGTAGCCGGGGAGATGGTCGAGCTCGCGCTCGGGCAGTTCGCGCGCGCCGTCCACGGCATACATGATCTGGATGTCCTTCGGATCGCCGGCAGTGGCGCGCAGCAGCCAGTCACGCCAGAGCCTCGACTCGTTGCGGTAGCCGGCGGCGAGCAGAGCTTCGAGGGTCAGGGAAGCATCGCGCAACCAGCAGTAGCGGTAGTCCCAGTTGCGGTCGCCGCCGAAGTCCTCAGGGAGGGACGTGGTCGGTGCCGCCACGATGCCGCCCGTCGTGGCATGGGTGAGTACGCGGAGCACCAGCAGGGAGCGGATCACCGCATCGTGGTAGGGGCCGTCGTAGCTGCAGTAGCTCGCCCATCGTTCGGACAGCGCGCACGTCTCCTTGATGCGCTGGTCGATGCTCAACATGCTCGGGATCGGCTTGTAGGACTTGAACCAGGTGGTCGAGAACAACAGCTCGTCGCCCTCGCGGACATCGAAGGTGTCGCCGTGTCTCCCGTCGATGGCTCGAGGCAGCCGGCTCCCGCGCAGGACGAGCATGTCGGGTCCGGCGATCGCGGAGATCAGCTCGAGACCCTCACCATCCGTACGTCGGGTGACCCAGGGCCGGACCTTGCCGTACCCGAAGCGGACAATCCACTCGTGCGTCATCTCGACCGTGCCGCTGACGCCCTCGACACGACGGATCAGGTCGGCCCGGCCGTCGTCGATCGGCATCACGTCGGTGACACGGACCGTGCCGGTGTCGGTCTCGTGGGTGGTCTCGAGGACGAAGGTGTTGCCGACGTAGCGACGGGTTGTGGTGGCCGGTCGGCTCGGTCCGAGCAGCCAGCGTCCGTGCTTGGGCTCGCCGAGAAGGGCGGCGAAGCAGGCCGGGGAGTCGAAGCGCGGCAGGCACAGCCAGTCGACGGAGCCGTCACGCCCCACGAGGGCGCAGGTGCCCGTGTCTCCGAGAAGTGCATAGTCCTCGATCGGAAGAGCCATGATTCGTAGGCTAGCCCGGCCCGTCGGGCAGATCGCACCGGCTGCGCGCTTTCTCCGGTTCCGGTTCCGCGCAGCTGACGCGTCGTGTCACGATGGAGGCGATGGAGTACGAGTTCCAGCGCTTCTCGCTCCCGCGGACCATTTCGCGTTCCGCGGTACGACGCCTGCTGATCGACCGGGCGGAGTACGGCGGGTGGGAGCTTGCCCGGCTCCGACTGTTCCCCGATGGGTCGCGCAGGGTCGAGCTGCGGCGCAAGATCATCCGCGTCCGCTCCACCCTCGGCGGCACCTTCCACCCCTACGTCTAGGACCAGCCGCTCCCCCGCTCGCCCCGTCTCGCCCCGCCTCGCCCCGCCTCGCCCCGCCTCCGCCCAAGTGACCCACCCAAACCCCCAGTGGCCGTAGCACGTTTGCCTAGTTCACAAGCCAGCTGGCTTGTGAACTAGGCAAACGTGCGGGTGTGACTGGGCACTTGCCTCGGGGACATCGAGTACGGCGGTACGGCGGTACGGCTGGATCAGGCTCGGTCGAGGAAACCGTCCAGCACGCGGGCGCTGA
>JANLYC010000075.1:0-5037 GCA_031365435.1 Nocardioidaceae bacterium | reverse complement strand
GCCCGGTGTTCCTGGTCGGCCAGCTGTTGTTCGAGGAGCTGGTCGGCCCGGTCGGGGTCGACGACCTCGACCAGATGGTTCGCGGCCACCTGCAGCTGGGAGAACGACAGTGTCTGCGCATGCGTGAGCAGGTCGTGTTGGGCGGCGTCGACCGCGACCGGGTCAACAGAGGGCGAGAGCCGGTGGATCGCGGCGGCGACCACCACCCCTTGCTCGGCCGACACGTCCCCGGCGGCGACGGCTCGTCGGACCGGCTCGGTCACACCGCAGTCGGTACCGTGCAGAACCCGGGCGGTGCGGACCGTCCGGGACGCTTCGGCGGCCGACATGCGGTGGTTCGTCATCAGGTGTGCTCGGGTCGAGGACGCACCATGTCGGTGCGGCAGGTTGCGGTCATCGGCCTCGGCGACCAGCCGCGCCACGAGCTCATCGGCTGCGGCACGGACCGCCAACGCTTCGCTGATCCGCCGGTCCAACCGGACATCGTCCAACGACCACGTCGGGGTGTCGACCAGGTCCGCCAGTCGAGTCCGCACAACCGCGAAACCACGACCGAAGGCATCATCGATGCCCACAGCCGGTGGCGGTCCCTGCGTCGTACTCATGAACCAAACCTAGAACCCAGCGCCGACACTTTCGGTCCAACACCGACACCGAAACCCGTTATCCACAAGGGGTCCCGATACATCAAAGGTTTATGGTTCCTGCCGTCCACCCCAACGGAACGTTGGTCACCGCCTGCCGACCAGGGCCGAGAACTCGACGTCGAGCTTTGGGTGGTCGCCTGAGTTGGCCCGATGATCAGCCGGCATGACCGCCCACTGCACGCCACAGGACCGCGAGCCCAGGTTCTTACCGCATCCCGAGTCTCATCGGGCTCTCATCTTCGAGTCACTAGCGTGGAGGCATGCACGTTCTTATCGTCGAGGACGACGCGGCGATGGCGACGTCCATCGTGCGTGCGCTTGCGGGCGCTCGCGTCGTCGCCGACGTCGCCGGGACGTCGGGCGAAGCGCTCTGGATGGCCGATGCCATCGCCTACGACGGCATCGTCCTCGACGTCATGCTTCCGGACAGCGACGGGTTCGAAACCTGCCGGCTGCTGCGTCGTGCCGGCATCTGGACGCCGATCATCATGGTCACAGCGCGCACGGCCGTTGAGGACCGTATCCGGGGGCTCGACGTAGGCGCCGACGACTACCTGACCAAGCCCTTCTCGCTCGCCGAGCTGATGGCGAGGCTGCGCGCGCTGGCACGCCGCGAGATGCCAGAGCGTCCGACAGAGCTCGTCGTCGGCTCGCTCCGGCTCGACCCCGGAACCCACCGGGTCTTCCGGGGTCAGGACGAGATCTGCCTCACCGCCCGCGAGTTCGCCGTTCTCGAGGCCCTGATGCGACGACCCGGTCAGGTCTTCAGTCGCCTCCAGCTCCTTGACGCCGCCTGGGACATCGGCTACGAGCACAGGTCCAACGTGCTCGACGTCTACGTCCGATATCTGCGCGAGAAGGTGGACCGGCCGTTCGGGCTGACCTCGCTCGAGACCGTTCGCGGCTCGGGATACCGCCTTCGGGAAGACGGTGGCGGATGACCGCGCTCGCGCGGCTGCCGATCCTCGCAAAGCTCACGGCGACCTTCGCGGCGGCGATGCTGCTCATGCTCGTCGCCGCTGCGCTCTTCGTGATCCTGCGTCTGCGCGCGGACCTGGACGATCGCGTGGACGCCAACCTGCACGCCAGGTCTGTCGCCGCCGCTCAAGCGCTTGCGGAGGGAACCGATATCGCCGACGTGGCTGTCGAGGACCCAGAGGAGAGCTTCGCCCAGGTTTTCGTGGGCGACCATGCCGTCGAGACCGACGGCAGCGTGGCCGAGCGATCGATCACGGCAAGCGAGCTTGCCCAGACGCAGCAGGGGCCGGTCATGCTCGAGCGCCAGCTTCGCGGCATCGACGGCAAGGCGCGGCTGCTCGCGACGGTGGCCCGCTCTCCGGACGGTGCTGCGGTGATCGTGGTCGGGCAATCGCTCCGAGATCGCAACGAGGCGCTTGCCAGCGTGATCACCTCGTTCCTCGTCGGAGGCGGGGCGGCACTGATCACCGCAGCCGTGCTCGGGTATGGCCTGGCGCGGAGCGGACTCGCGCCGGTCGAGGCGATGCGGGTGCGTGCCAGTCGAATCTCCGCCGACAGCGGCGAGAGGCGGCTGCCCCTTCCTGCGGCCAACGACCAACTGCGCCGCCTCGGCGAAACGCTCAACGACATGCTCAGCCGCCTCCACGGTGCGTATGAGCGAGAACGGCGCTTCGTGGAGGACGCCAGCCATGAGCTGCGCACCCCGCTCGCAGTGATCAGGACCGACCTCGAGGGCGTCCTGCTGGCTGGGGACCACTCGCCGCGGGCAACCGCGGCTGTTCAGAGCGCGCTCGATGAGACCGACCGGCTCGCCCGAACTGCCGACGACTTGCTCGTCCTGGCCCGAGCAGACGACCGCCAGCTGATCCTGCGTCCCACCGCGCTCACGGCCGCAGACCTCTTCGGCTGGACGGCTGAGCGGCTCCGCGGGCGGGCCGAGGCGGCCGGTCGCGCGATCAGCTCCATGCCCGGCGGTGTCGAGTTCCGAGGGGATCCCGAACGCCTGCGGCAGGCATTGTTCAACCTGGTCGACAACGCGCTGAACCACGGCGCAGGCGCCATCACGATGTCCGCGAAGCTCGCTGACGGTGGCGTGGTCATGACGGTGGCCGACGAGGGCGATGGATTCTCCATCGACTTCGCGGGACAGGCGTTCGAGCGGTTTGCTCGTGGCGAGACAGCACGCCGTGCCGACGGAGCGGGTCTCGGACTTGCCATCGTCGAGACGATCGCTGCGGCGCACGCTGGGCGCGCGTGGGTCGACGTCGGTCGACCGGCCACCGTGCATGTCTGGGTGCCCGATCCCGAAGCGTGTGCTCATCGTCCTCTCACACGTTTTTCCTAGCCTCCGAAGTCCGGGGTCGCTCGTGACGGCTCCGACATACCAGGAGGCAGAGATGATTCACAGGGTCTTTGGATCGCGTGCCCGGCTCGGCATCGTCGCGGCCAGCACGCTAGGCATGGTCGGCATGGTCGCCGTCGGGTTCCCAGGGCATGATGCTCGCGCCGCGGCCGACGCCACGGCAGCCGCAGCGTCGTCCTCCAACGCATCCGACGTATGGCCGGTGACCGAATGCGGAACCGTCAGCGGCAAGGGCTGTGCGCCGACAAGCGAGCGCGTCGACCTCACCCGCCCGGTCTTCTCCGATCCGACCAACATCACCAACCCGTTGTTCCCGGTCGGAACCAACGTGTCGGTCATCCAAGTCGGCCATGTCGACGGCGTGCCGTTCCGGTCGGAGACGACCAACCTGCACAGGGCCGGAGTCGTCGACTGGTACGGCACCAAGGTCCCCGTCGTCCTCGTGCAGTACGTTGCGTACCTCGACGGCAACATCACCGAGGTCGCGCTCGACCGGTACGCCCAGGCCGACGACGGATCGGTCTGGTACTTCGGAGAAGATGTCATCGACTACCAGGACGGTGGCGCCTTCCTCACCGAGGGCACCTGGCTGGCCGGTCGAGACGGCCAGCCCGCGATGGTCATGCCGGCTCACCCACAGCTTGGGGACGTGTTCCGCGTCGAGACCATCACCGGCATCGTGTTCGAGGAGCTGACGGTCGTGGCGGTCAACAAGACAGTCCAAGGCCCGCGGGGCCCGGTGCACGGCGCTATCGTCGTCGACGAGCTGGGACTGGACGGCGGTCACTCGACCAAGACGCTTGCTCCGGGATACGGCGAGTTCCTGACCCGTGACCAGGGTGACCTGGAAGCGGTGTCGGTGGCGACTCCTGCCGACTTCCTGTCTGGGGGAGCGCCAGTTGAGCTCCGCGAGGCGCTGACGGCTGCCTGGGGAACGCTCGAGTACGCGCGGATGGACGACTGGCACCTGACTAGGGCCGCGGTACGCCGGATCACCGAGAAGATCGCGACGCTCGACGAGACACAGCAGCCGCCGCGGGTGATGAGGCTCCTGCTTCACGCGGTCGCTCAACTGCAGAGCGCGGCGGACCATCGGAACTTGCTTCCCGCACAGGTCGCGACGGTGGACGTCGCCGAGCAGCTGATCGACCTCGAGGCGCGCTACCTGGATCCGACCGTGGTCGACAGCGCGCGATTCCATCTGCAGACGCAGCGGCTGCGCGTGGATGCGCTCGCGCACCGACTCGCGGGGGTTCGGGGCGACGTCGCCGCAATTGAGCTGATGCGCGACCGAGTGAGCCCGTCGCTGACCGACCCCGCGCCGGCTGCCTTCGACGACTTGCTGGCACAGCTGAGACTCGCCACCAGTTCCGGCAGCCTTGTCGATGCCGCCGACATCGCCACCCGACTGGCGATGATCGTCCGAAACGGGGGTGCAGCCACGTGACCGACGCCCACCCGACACTCCGACTGTCACCGGGCTGAAGGACAAACCGGGTGGGTCTCCATAGGTTTCAGTGATGAGCTTCCTCCGTCGGGGCGCCGGGTCGGCGCACCAGCTGCCCTCACCGTTCCTGTCCGACGAGCAGGCATGGGCTCACGTGAGCAGCGCCCTCGCCAGCCACGAACAACGACTCGCCGTCCTGCGAGTGCTGGGGCCGGCCGACCCGACCGGCGTCACACGCCCACCCTGGCCGACCCCGGGGTTGCTGTTCGTCACTGACCGGAGCCTGCTGCTCGGCCTGCAGGCGGGCACCTACGTGTGGCTCGCGTTCTGCATCTCGCTCGACGACATCCATGCGTTCCAGATCGAGGACCAGACGGATGGGACGAGCTTCGATGCCGTGCTCACGGTGGACAGCGATACCGGATCGTGGCGCTTCGACCTGTCCGTGGGCTCGGCGACCCCCACCGGCCGCGCCGAGGTCTTGCGCTTCATCGACGTCGTGAACCTGGCGGCAGCCGCTCGGTCCGGCCGGCTGACTCCGGCCTGGGCGCTCGGTTGACACTCCGAGAACCTGTGGCGCATGACCCTCCGGTCAGTCCGGA
>JANLYC010000069.1:0-7371 GCA_031365435.1 Nocardioidaceae bacterium | reverse complement strand
GCCGGACTGCCCGGGCCTGTGCTCCGAGTGCGGGGTGCGGATGCTCGAGCATCCTGGCCATACGCACGACGAGAACGTCGACCCCCGGTGGGCGTCGCTCTCAGCATTGACGACGACACCATCACCGACAGACGAGACCGGCCGCGCCCAGACGGCCGGAGAAGACGAGGAGTAACCGTGGCTGTCCCCAAACGGAAGATGTCGCGCAGCAACACGCGCCACCGCCGTTCCCAGTGGAAGGCGGTCGCACCGTCTCTCGTGACGTGCGCGAACCCTGCCTGCGGTTCCAAGCATCTGCCGCACCGCGCCTGTCCCGAGTGCGGGCAGTATGGCGCTCGCGCGGACCGGCGTCAGGTTCTCTGACGTCTGCCGAAGCAGCGGGGGCCGACCCTGCAGACTCTGCAGAGCCAGTGGACTCCATGGTTGACGAGCATCCCGCCCGAGCCGAGCTGTGCGTCGCCCTCGGGGTCGATGGCCTTGATCCCGACCTGCTCGACCGCGCCCTCACGCATCGCTCCTTCGCGTACGAGAACGGCGGTCTGCCGACCAACGAACGGCTCGAGTTTCTCGGGGACTCCGTCCTCGGCGTCGTGGTCACCGAGTCGCTGTACCTGACGCATCCCGACCTGTCCGAGGGGCGCCTGGCGAAGCTGCGCGCCGCCGTCGTCAACGCTCGCGCCCTGGCGGACGTGGCCCGGACCCTGGGCCTTGGAGACCACATCATGCTCGGGCGCGGCGAGATCTCGACCGGTGGGCGCGACAAGTCGTCGATCCTGTCCGACGGCGTCGAGGCGCTGATCGGAGCGGTCTACCTCGACCAGGGCTTCGAAGCCGCCGCCACGATGATCCACCGCTTGTTCGATCCGGTGATGGATGCCGCCGCCGTGCTCGGTGCCGGACTCGACTGGAAGACGAGCCTGCAGGAGCTCTCCGCAGACCACGGGCTCGGTGTTCCGGAGTACCTGATCGAGGACAGCGGGCCCGACCACGAGAAGACGTTCGAGGCGCGCGTCCGCGTCGGTGACGGCACCTACGGTCACGGCACGGGGCGGTCGAAGAAGGAAGCCGAGCAGCAGGCAGCCGAGACGGCCTGGCGCGCAATCCGCCAGGCACACCCGGACGCCGGTCGCGCCCCGCACCCCTTCGACCTCGAGGACGCCGAGGACGGTGAAGGCTCTGACGAGACCGAAGGCGCCGACGCTGCGGTCCCCTTCGTCGACTGACGGTTCGACGGGTCCACGAGGTGCCGGAGCTCCCTGAGGTCGAAGTCGTACGTCGCGGTCTCGCCCGGTATGTCGTCGGCGCGACTGTCGAGCGCGTCCGCGTCCTGCACCCGCGCTCCGTTCGCCGCCATGTTGCGGGGATCGCCGACTTCGAGGCCGAGCTGGCCGATCAGCGGATCGTCGCGGTTCGTCGGCGCGGGAAGTACCTCTGGCTGGCGCTGGACTCCGGCGACGCCGTGCTGGGGCATTTAGGCATGAGCGGCCAGCTCCTCATCCAGCCCCGGACGGCCGCGGCCGAACGGCATCTCCGGGTGACCTTCGAGCTCGATGCCGGTCGTGACCTGCGGTTCGTCGACCAGCGCACCTTCGGAGGGCTGCTGCTGTCCCGCGATGGCGCCGAGCTGCCGCCCGAGATCGCCCACATCGCGCGAGACCCGCTCGACCCGCTCTTTGCCGACCAGGAGTTCGCGTCGGCTGTGGGCCGGCGGCATACCGGGATCAAGCGGGCGCTTCTCGACCAGAACTTGATCTCGGGAGTGGGCAACATCTACGCAGACGAGGCTTTGTGGGCGGCGCACCTGCACTACGCCCGGCCGACTGAGACGCTGAACCGCGCCGAGATCGGGCGCGTTCTCGACAACGTCCGCGCGGTGATGACGCGCGCGCTCGACGCGGGCGGTACGTCGTTCGACGCGCTGTATGTCAACGTCAACGGAGAGTCGGGCTACTTCGACCGCTCGCTCGCGGCGTACGGCCAGGAGGGACGGCCCTGCCCTCGCTGTGGGAGCCCGATCCGCCGCGACGCCTTCATGAACCGCTCGTCCTACACCTGCCCGTCCTGCCAGCCGCGGCCGCGTCGCGCCCGCTGGTAAGCGTCACCGCTGTCGCCGGCGCTCCGCAGCCACGGCGGCGGGTATGACGCCCTGCGCGTCGATGGGGGTCCAGCTCTCTGAGCGCAGCCACTGTGAACCACATCCGGCACACGCGAACAACGCGAGGTCGTCACCGGCGTGCGTTGACCAGACCGTGCCGGTGGCCCGCCACCGGCAACGGGACTGGCAGGGCCAGATCTCGAGCGTCGGTCCAGCGCCGGACGAGTCGGTCTCAGGGTCAGGCATCGCGGCCCATTGTGCCTCGGCGCGGGGAGTCATCTGAATCTGACCGGCTGCAGGTTGACCCGGGCGCCACACGGTGTCACTCTTGAGGGAGCAACGACGCCCACCGCTGAGACTTCGGCCCGCCTGCCACCTCCGGCGCCCCGATACCTGCGGTCCCCGTATGAGCGTTGCTGAAGACCGGTTGCTCTGGAGGCATCTTCCATGGCCAAGGCTCTCCTTGGGTACGTCGGTGGCGACACCCGCCTCATCGACGACAATCAACGGCTCCGCCGCCGAATCGCTGACCTTGAAGCTATCGTCCTTCGCCTACAGGCGGAGAACGACGCGCTGGCCGCCCGAGTACATGACGGCGACCTGCTCACGGTCCCCGACAGCATGCACGAACGGACCGCTGCGCACGCCTGACCGTCGGCTGGGTCGGCTCGACCCGGACCGCTCGGCTCCGTGTGCCCGGAAGACGCGGTCGCGTCGCCCGGGCGCGTGACCTCTCGCTCGTTGTCTCGTTAGGTCGGGTTCAACCCGATCTCGACAACGTCGGAGGCTGCCATGCGCCGCTTCTTCATCCGCCCACTCCTGGCTCTGGTCGCTGCCTGCGCCGTCACCTGCGCCGTTGCGCTTCCGGCGTCCGCCCACGACTCCGACCGCCACCGGTTGACCGAGATGGCGCAACTGTCCGGTAGCGGCGTCAACGTCCCCTTCGCTGCGAGCGACAATGTCCGGCTCGTCGACACCGTGCCCAAGCCGGGAGCCATCTCCGGCGTGTTCTCGCCGTCGGCGCCGTACTTCTACGTCTCGAACATCGAGTCCATCGACGTGTACGACGTCAGCGACCCGCTCCACCCCAGGCTGACAGGAGTTCTTCCGGACCTCGTCTTCGAGAACGAGGCGATGAACTACGGCGAG
Source organism: Nocardioidaceae bacterium (assembly GCA_031365435.1). GTDB lineage: Bacteria > Actinomycetota > Actinomycetes > Propionibacteriales > Nocardioidaceae > JANLYC01. The sequence continues at coordinate 4,127 of JANLYC010000069.1, read as the reverse complement.
CGCACGCTGAAGAGCGGCAAGACGATCCGCTTCGTGCTCGTCGGCGTCGATCTCACGCAGGCCTCGCCCGGAGACATCAACCACTCCAACCCGAGCGGCAAGAACGAGGTCGTCCTGGTGGACGTCACCGACCCCACCAACCCCTACATCCGCTCGCGAGTGCCCGCCACGACCTTCACGCACACCGTGGCGTGCGTGCAGGTCCGCGCCTGCACGACGGCGTACACGGCTGGGTCGAAGGGGACCTTCTCGATCATCGACCTCGACGACCTCGACCATCTGCAGGAGGTGGACTCCGATGGCGGCACCGCTGGTGTCCAGCCGTTTGCGTCCCCAGCAGCGGGCCCCGGCGGACCGCTGGAGTCCGGCCACAAGTGGAACTTCGACAACGCCGGCTACGGCATCCACACCGGCGGTGCGGGAGCGGCGATCTTCGACGTCAGCCGCCCGCGCGCGCCGAAGCTCGTCACCACGACCGGTGACGCGGGCGTGACGCCCGGCTGGAACGACTTCATCCTGCACAACTCCGAGCATCCGAACGCCCGAGCCTTCCAGCCGCACTCCAGCCCGTCCATCGCCCACGGCAATGTGCTGCTGGTCACGGAGGAGGACTACGAGCAGACCGACTGTGCCAAGGCCGGTTCCTTCGAGACCTGGCACATCACCGCCCTCGACGGCACCGGCTCTGCCGTCAAGCCGTTGGACCGGATCAACCCTGTCACCGAGGGCGGTGGCGGCATCTCACCCCCGCAGTACGCGTTCTGCTCCGCCCACTGGTTCGACTACCACCCGTCGGGCATCGTGGCACTGGCGAACTACGGCGGCGGTCTCCGGCTGATCGACGTACGCGACCCGGAGCACCTCAAGCAGTTCGGCTACGCCACCTGGGGAGCCTCTGAGGTCTGGGACGCGTACTGGGCGCCCAAGCGCGACGGTCACGGTGACGCGAACGGGTCGTCCAACATCGTCTACACGGTCGACCTCGTACGAGGCCTCGACGTCTACGCGGTCGACCTGCCGGGCAAGGCGGGCCGGGCGGCGGCCGTCCCGTTGGCGGCTCAGACGTTCGACCTCGACCGGGACGGTGCCGCAGGCGTCGCGGTGCTGGCCGCGGTGATGGCGGCCTTCGTGCTTCGCCGCCGCCTCGCCCATCGCGTCACCGCCACGCCCCGGGTGGCTTGACGCTCCGGGCGTCCGTGGTCCGAAGACGCTTAGACTCCCCTCGTGAGCGGGGTGCGACTGACGCCGATGTCAGCTGCTGAGTACGCCGCCTGGCGCGGTGAGTCGATAGCCGGCTATGCCCAGGAGTTCGTCTCCTCCGGGATCCTCGACCGCGAGGCGGCGGCGGAGCGCGCCGAGCAGGACTTCGCGGCGCTCCTGCCCGAGGGTCTGGCGACCGAGAACCATCTGCTCTGGACCGCCCGAACCGATGCTGAACCCTCGCCCGTAGGGACGATCTGGGTGATGCTCGCACCGGAGCGGCGGCCACCGCACTCGTTCGTCTACGCGCTCGACGTCCATGCCGCCTATCGGCGGCGCGGCTACGGCCAGGCGATGATGACAGCTGCCATGGACCTGTGCCGCGAGCGCGGGATCGCGACCATGGGGCTCAATGTCTTCGGCCACAACGGGACGGCTCGCCGACTCTACGAACGGCTCGGCTTCCGGGTGACCTCGACGTCGATGATGGCCGACCTCTGACCGGCCTCGAACGCCCGTCCACAGCGGGCGTGGTGCTGCGCAGCGGAACGCCCCGGCACAGGTAGGCTCCTGACTGGTCTTCCCCATGACCGGATCTCGGCGCACCGATCCTCGTGTGCCCCCGAAGGAGCAGCGCGTTGTACCTCAAGAGCCTGACGCTGCGCGGCTTCAAGTCGTTCGCTTCCTCCACCGCCATGCCGTTGGAGCCCGGTATCACCTGCATCGTCGGGCCCAACGGGTCCGGCAAGTCCAACGTCGTGGACGCGCTGGCCTGGGTGATGGGCGAGCAGGGCGCCAAGTCGCTGCGCGGCGGCAAGATGGAGGATGTCATCTTCGCCGGCACCTCCGGGCGGCCTCCGCTCGGACGGGCCGAGGTCCTTCTCACCATCGACAACTCCGACGGTGCCCTGCCGATCGAGTACACCGAGGTCACGATCTCGCGCACCATGTTCCGCAACGGCGGTTCGGAGTACGCCATCAACGGTCAGACCTGCCGACTCCTCGACGTTCAGGAGCTGCTCAGTGACTCCGGTATCGGGCGGGAGATGCACGTCATCGTCGGGCAGGGTCAGCTCGACCAGATCCTGCACGCCTCGCCCGAGGACCGCCGGGGGTTCATCGAAGAGGCCGCAGGGGTGCTCAAGCACCGCAAGCGAAAAGAGAAGGCGATCCGCAAGCTCGATGCCACCGAGGGCAACCTCAACCGGCTATCGGACCTGTTGGGTGAGATCCGTCGCCAGCTCAAGCCGCTGGGTCGGCAGGCCGAGGTCGCGAAGCGCGCCTCGGTGGTCCAGATGGAGGTTCGCGATGCCCGCGCCAGGCTGATGGCCGACGATGTCGTGAATGTCCAGCAGTCACTGCAGCAAGAACTTGCCGACGAGGACTCGCTGCAGCGCCGGCGGCATGAGGTGGAGCTGGCGCTCCAAGCCGGCCGCGAGGCCGAGGCAGGTCTCGAGGACGCGTTGCGTTCCGACGCCCCGCTGCTCGCTCGGGCCCAGGACACGTGGTTCGGGTTGTCCGGGATCCGTGAGCGACTTCGTGGCACGGCCAGACTCGCCGCCGAGCGGGTTCGTCAGGTCGCCGACGAGCCGGCTGACGAGCGACCGGGCCGCAATCCGGACGAGCTCGAGGCCGAGGCCGACCGGGTCAGCGCGCACGAGCACGAGATCACGGCCGAGGTGGCGGGGCACCAGCAGACGCTGGACCGCGCCCTGGCTCACCGCGCGGACCTCGAGCAGGCGCACCTCGAGGAGGACCGTCGTGTCGCCGGGCTGATCCGGGCGGCTGCCGACCGTCGCGAGGGGCTCGCCAGGCTCACCGGTCAGGTGAACTCGCTCAAGAGCCGGGCCGCCGCGGCCGAGGACGAGATCGGGCGGCTGAACGTGTCCCGGACCGAAGCCGTCGAACGGGCCGAGCGAGCCCGGCACGAGTTCACCTCGCTCGAGACCCGCATCGCCGGGCTCGACGTGGGCGAACAGGGGCTCGATGCCGAGCACGAGATTGCTGCCGCATTGCTCGAGGACCTCGACGCTCGGTTGGCGAAAGCCCGAGAGGAAGCCCAGACCGCCGATCGCGAGCGGGCCGCCCTCGTCGCGCGCAAGGAGGCGCTCGAGCTCGGCCTGTCGCGCAAGGACGGAGGCGGTGCGCTGCTCGCGGCCACCGAGACCGTTTCGGGACTCCTCGGCTCGGTCGCTGCCCTGCTTGCCGTACGGCCCGGCTACGAGACCGCGATCGCGGCCGCGCTGGGTTCGGCGGCCGATGCCGTCGCCGTGACCGACGTCGACGCCGCGCTCAGCGCCATCGGCCATCTCAAGGACGCCGACCTCGGACGCGCGGGACTCGTGCTCGGGGCCCCCGACCGGGAGGACGGCGACGACCATGACTGGCCGGGCCTCGGCGGTGGCGCTGCGTACGCCGTCGACCTCGTCGAGGCGCCCGGGGCGCTCCGCCCCGCGCTGGCCAGGCTGCTCTTCAAGACCGCCGTCGTCGACGACCTCGCAGCGGCCCGTCAGCTGGTGGACGACCTTCCTGACATCGTCGCGGTGACCCGGGACGGCGATCTCATCGGTGCCCACTTCGCCGCCGGTGGTTCGAGCTCGCAGCCGAGCCTGCTCGAGGTCCAGGCTGCCGTCGACGAGGCCACCGACGCGCTGGTGACCGCGGTCGCGGCGAACGAACGGCTCAGGTTCGAGGTCTCGACGCTCGAGAACGAGCGACAGGAGACTCAAGGCCGGGTCGACGTGGCGCTGGCGAAGCTCCACGAGTCCGACGCGGCCCTGGCGGCGGTGGCCGAGGAGCTGGGGCAGCTCGGTGCCCTCGCCCGAGCCGCCAAGGCCGAGGCCGAGCGCATCGACCACGCCATCGCGGCCGCCGAGCAAGCTCGCGACAACGATGTCGCCGGGCTCGCTGAGCTCGAGCAGCGGCTG
>JANLYC010000055.1:0-2257 GCA_031365435.1 Nocardioidaceae bacterium | reverse complement strand
GGTGTTCCAGGAACGCCAGCATCGCCGGGTCGGCCCAGTGTAGGTCCTCGAACACCAGTACCGTCGGGCCCTGCTCGGCGATGTGCTCGAAGAACCGGCGCCACGCCGTGAAGAGCTCGCCGCGCTCTGCCGGGGACGTGGCCTCGATGCCGAGCAGCGGCAGCAGCCGCTGACGGAACCACTCCCGCTCGGAGCCCTCAGGCAGGACGGCGTCGAGCTTGGTCTGGACGACGGATGGCGAGTCGGACTCGAGGATTCCGCTATGGCCCTTGAGGATCTCGGTGAGCGCCCAGAACGTGATCCCCTCTCCGTACGGCAGGCACCTGCCCTGTCGCCAGGTGATCAGCTCCGGCCGGTCCTCGATGTGGGCGAACAGCTCCGCGACCAGTCGCGACTTGCCCAGACCTGGTTCACCCGCCACCGTGACCAGCTGGGGCGCGGACGCAGCGATGGCCTTGTCGAAGACACCCTTGAGCATCGCCAGGTCGATCTCGCGTCCGACGAACGGGGTGTCATGGGTGCGGGTGACATCGGTGCCGAACCGAGCCCGAGGCGCTCTGGCCCAGAACACCCGTACCGGCTCGGCTTTGCCCTTCAGCGTGGCGGGCTCGAGCTCGTCGTACTCGAAGATCCGTGTCGTGGCTTCATAGGTGCCGAGTCCGACCGCGACTCCCATTTCTGGCGCCACGGACTGCAGACGTGACGCCGTGTTGATCGCGTCCCCGGCCAGCATCCCTTCACCCGACCCAGGAACAGCACCGAGCCGGACCAGGGCCTCACCGGTGTTGATGCCGACGCGAAGCACAAGTGGCTCTCCGCCCACCGACTTCAGTGCCTCTGCCGCCTCCACGATCTTCAGGCCGGCACGCACTGCTCGTTCCGGGTCGTCCTCATGCGCAGCCGGTACGCCGAACACCCCGACCACGGCATCGCCGATGAACTTCTCCACGGTCCCGCCGAATATCTCGATCTGCTTGCGCGCCATCGCGAAGTAGGCCGCCAGCATCATGTTGACATCTTCGGGATCAGCCAGCTCCGACGTGGCGGTGAAGCCCACCAGGTCACAGAACAACGACGTGACGACCTTGCGCTCCTCGCCCAGATCGCGAGCCGGCACGGCCAGTGGTGTGGCGCACTCACCACAGAACTTCTGGCCAGGCGGGTTGCCATGACCACACGACGGACATCGCACCATTTGGCGACAGTATGCCTGCCACCTCGGCTGCGCCAGCCTCAGAGCCAGCGGCTGCGTCGGTCCGCCTTCGTCGAGCGATCGTGACCCCAATGCGGTCTGCCGACCCCACGTTTCCCGCGTGGCCCGGCTCGATTTCGGGCCAACCACAATGCGCTGATAAGGTTGCACCCGCTTCGGCGCCATTAGCTCAATTGGCAGAGCAGCTGACTCTTAATCAGCGGGTTCGGGGTTCGAGTCCCTGATGGCGCACCACCTCTCACGCGGGTCCTCAGTCGAGGCCTGGCAGGCAATCACGGCGGAGGGCTTGGCCGAGCACCGGTGGACCCACGGCTGACGACCGGTGGCCAGCCATCTATTCAGGACTGACGGTTCCAGGCTTGTACAGCTCCCGGACTGCCTCTTCGATGTCTCCGCTAGCCGCGTCGACCGGCTCCATGTACAAACGGCCTTCGACGATCAGACCGTCGCGCACGACCATGACCGTCATGCCGCGCATCGCGAAGGGCGCGCCGTCCGCATGACGGCCGCGCCAGTCCCACTCACCCCACTCGTTGTCTCCGTCGACCGTGGACGCAACCAGCTCGGAGACGAAGTCCGGAACTCCCTCGAAGACGGACGACCAGTTCGCCAGCACCTGAGCTCGCCCGACAAAGGCACGCCCGGGGTGGACCGGCGACCTGCTCTGGTAGTCGACAGCGAACAGCGCAGCCATCCGTTCCGGGTCATGGGCGTTCATCGCATCCCTGAGTTGTCCAAGCATGCTCGTCATACTGGGAAGTTAGTCCTCGACCGCCGGCTTGAGTAGGCCGAGCGACGTTCAGGTCACTCAACCCCGGGAGAGCCCATGTGGCACGACATGTTCGTCATCCAGATCCCTGTCATCGAGAAGATCCTCCGGACCGTCCTCGTGTACGCCGCGATCGTGGTGATCTTCCGGGTCGCGGGGAAGCGAGGCCTGGCCAACCTCAACACGCTCGACCTCACCGTGCTCCTGTTGCTGTCGAACGTCGTCCAGAACGCCATCATCGGGTCCGACAACAGCCTGGTCGGTGGCGTCGTCGG
>JANLYC010000513.1:0-5000 GCA_031365435.1 Nocardioidaceae bacterium | reverse complement strand
GGTTGCTGAGCACCCGCACCTCGACGACTCGCGGCGTGCCTTGCTCGGGGAACCAGGTGGCCGCCCGTTCCTGGACGCGTGTTCGGACCGCCTCGACGGTGGACTGCACGAAGGTGTCGTGACGCTGCGCGTCGGCACTGTTGCCCATCGTCCCCACTCACACGAAACCGTGCTCGGCACCTGAAAGCCTGTCCATAAAGCCCGCGGCTCGCGGGCGGTCACAGTAACATGCAGGGGGACAATCTCGGGCCGCAGACATGTAGACGTCACGGCCAGCTCGCTACCGGGGGGGAAGGACGCTGCTCGTGTCACCGATCGTCATGGCCCTCGTCGTGGGTTTGGTGATGATCGGCCCCGTCATCGTCTGCCTCCGTCGGCCTCTCGAGGTCACGCTCCCGTTGTATGCCGCGCTCATCCCGTACGGGCCACTCATCGCGCTGAAGCATTCGCCCAAGGGCAACGACGCGTCGATGTGGACCCGCTTCGGCACCCTCTCGTCCCTGGTCGGGGTGCTCCTGGTCGTGGGTCTCCTCTTGACGCTCATCGCCGGGCGCAGGGTGGCGGTGCCGATGTCGCCGACGATCCCGCTCTGGCTGCTGATGCTGGGCGTCGCAGGGGCCACCACCCTGTGGAGTCTCGACCCGCTCCACTCGGCCAACGGTTTCCTCTCGCTTGGGAGCCTTTCCATCGTCTACATCCTTGTCGCACTGAGCCACGTCGACCGCAGGATCCTGACGCGCACCGAGAACGGACTGCTCATCGGCGGCGTCACAGTGTGCCTGTACGGCCTGGCCCAATTCTTCCTCCTCGGTGGGTTCCCCAACGATGTAGCCGGGCAGCCCTCGGGTTCCGGCGGCCGCTTCGGCAACGACATGCTCGGTCCGAACAACGAGGCGATCGCGCTGATGCTTCCGCTGTTCCTCGCCGTCTCCCGGTCGCTGACGCGTCAGGACGCCCGCACGCGCAACCTGTACTCGGGGATCGCGGCACTCATGCTGCTGGGAATCGTGATGACCGGCTCGCGGGGTGGCATCCTGGCGGCGATCGCCGCGGGGCTCGTCATGACGATCACGAGCAAGCAAGGTCGACGTCGACTTCTGACCTATACCGCCGCCGGTGTGGCCTTCGGCGCTATCGCATTCTTCCTCCATCCGCTCGGCTTGGCCCAGCGCGACGTCACCACCGGCTCGTCATCCGGACGGACCGACATCTGGCGGGTCGGTCTCGCGGCCTGCCCGCACTACTGTCCGCTGGGGGCCGGCTGGGAGACCTTCCCCGTGGTCTATGCCGAGACACAGCCCACAGTCCCCGACGCCGCGGTCCTCGTCGGCCAGGGCGGGTCCTACCAACCCCACAACGTGATCCTCCTGGTGGCCATCGAGCTGGGGGTGCCTGGCCTGATCCTGCTCTTCGCCGTCCTCGGCACCACGCTGGTCGAGGCGATCCGACTGCCGGCGTGGCTGCGAGGTCCTCCGCTGGCGGCGCTCGTGGCTACTTACGTCTCGGCGATGTTCCTGTCCAACCTGGAGTTCAAGTTCTTCTGGATGGCCTTGATCATGGTGGCAATGTCGCGCAACCTGAGCATCGTGGAGGATCCGACGAACGTGGACGGCATCAGCCGCCGGCGTGAGCTCGTCCTGCCCGCCGCGCCTAGCAATCCCGCCTGAGGCGGTGTGTCTCGGGCCACCCCGCACCTCAGGCGGTGGCGTAGCCCCAACGTTCGCTCACAGGGCTGCCGAGAAGGCTGTCGAGCCGAGCTACTTCAGGCGCAAACTCGGTTCGCAGCTCGGCGGCGAGGCTCGGTGCGAGCGTGGGGCGATCATCCGTGTACGAGCGGTAGAGCGCAGACCGCACCAGCACCGACCGCTTGACGCGTGACCGCGCCCGTCGGAGCCCCAGCTTCTTCACCGCCTGCGATGCCGACTTGGCGGCTGCCGCTACGGTCTTGTTGCGCGGCTTCCCGGCAGGCATCCGGCTCCGTAGCGCGGCGGGCGGCAACGGCAGCTGGGCGACGCCGAGGAAGGCAAAGACCTCGTCGGCGTACTGCTGAGCGTCGGCGCGCAGCTCATCGAACAACCCCACGTGCAGCTGTTCGATGGGGAAGAACTCGAGGTAGCGCTCCAGGTGCGTGGCATACCTGCCACGCTGCACCAACCGAGGATGCGCCTCCAGCGCCGCCTCGAACGTGCCGTCGAACTGACCGTTCTTGACCAGGTCGAGGTAGTCGGAGAAGGCGCGGTCGACGGGCTCACGCAGGCACACGAGCAGTCGCATCGCCGAGTTGAGGTCGGCGATACGCGGCGCCGCTTCTGGGGATGACAGATAGCTGTGGGAGATCTCACCGGCCGCGCGAGCGCCGTTGACGGCCGCGAACTGGTCGAGGTACCAGCTCTGGCCGCGGTCGAAGTGCTGGTCGAAGTAGTAGAGCCCTTTGTTCGAGGCCAGATAGATGTCGGGGTGCAGGGCAAGGGCGTTGAACAGCCAGGTGGAGCCGGCCTTGCTGGTCCCGATGTACAGGAAATCCGGCGCGGGTGCGTCAGTTGCCACTGGGGTCATAACCTCCGGGGAGAACGCTCCAGAATGCCGGGGTGAACGGCAGCGTGCACAGGTCTTCGGCCGTCACGTCCCAGAGCTGCCCGCGGCCTTCCCTGACCGTGTCTTCGAGCTTGAGAGCGGTGGTCCCGCCGGAGTCGCCGAGATACATGCCATACGTCTGCAGCGCCTTGGCGATGACAAGAGCCTGAGGGTGCAACCCCAGCCTGTCGAGGTTGATCGACGGATTGATCCGTAACCGCAGTCCCTCGGGCGGCACGCGGGGGTCGGTGCCTCTGTAGTTCCCGTCGGACCCCGTCATCGGGAAGACCCAGGAGTTGGCCAGAACGGGGCCGGACGCCACCTTGAGCACCGTGTTGACGTCACCGGCCTTGACCATGTCGAGGCGCACGACGGACGTCGCCCCGTTGTTCCCGCGGTGGCTACCGAGGTTGCGTGGGTCGTCGGACTGTCCGGTCCCCGCGATCAGGCCGTTGGAATCGAGATAGGTGACGGTCCCGCCGCTCGCCGACCAGGTGTCGGTACGAGCGTCGTACGTGGCATCCGTCAGCAGCGTGACGTAGCCGGCCTTGAGGTCGTAGACGCTCATGCTGCCGTCGGAGTTGTGCGCCGGCTCGGCCTTGGCCGGGATTCGCAGCGCAGTCAGCTCGGGGGGGCTTTTCGGGGGCAGGCCCGTGATGTTGTAACGGGTATCGCCCGGCTGGGCCCAGTACACCGGTTGCCCCCACGGGTTGTGGTCGGCACCCGCGAGTCGCAGGCATCCCTCCCCGCTCTGCGGGCCGGTCTGCAGGTAGTCGAGGATCTGCGACTCGTTCCCGTTGTGCGGCGCATTGGCCGGCACCGGGGTGTTCCACCACGAGTTCGGCTCGAAAGCCCGGAACGGGTTGCCGGCGGCGTCGGTCGGAGCAGTCTGGTAGCCGTTCGAGGGCGGGGGCTTGACCGGCGGGAGCGGCGCCGGGTCCTTACTGTCCGGAAACAAAACGAAACTGAGAGTGACTATCAGGCCCAGCGTCAGGACGACCGCAAGCACGACAAGCCGATACCCTCGCTTTCTGCGATGGGAGCCGTCGGAGCGGGCGGTCTCGTCGGAACGTTCAACGAGCATGCTGGGGACCTTCACCACTCAGCCATGATATAGATCGTCGGTCGTCGCGCAGCCTAATCTGAAAGGCTTGGCCGCGTCAGGTCTTGACCGGAAAGGCCTATGACCCCCGGGGGTCCCAGCGTTCCCCCGCCCAGATCAAGGCGAGGAGGCACCGAGGTGGACCAGCCCGAAGCTCCGATCAAGGTGCTGTCCGTGGTGGGTGCCGGCCGGAGCGGCACGACCGTCCTGGCCAGCATCCTCGGAGAAGTGCCGGACTTCGCGAGTGCCGGTGAGCTGCGCTGGTTGTGGCAGCGCGGCATCGTCGAGCGGCGACCCTGCGCCTGCGGGCTGGCTCCGGCTGACTGCCCGGTCTGGGGTCCGGTCGTGGCGCAACAGCTGGAGGCGGCCGCAACGGGTGGCCGCTCGATCAAGCAGATCATCGCCGCGCAGGCCGAGATAGCGGCGGTCTCACGGCGCCCACGAGTCCTCCGCAGCGCCTCCGGTAGCCCGACGACGTGGCAGGCGCTGCAGACGGTGCGTGCGGCCACCGGACTCGCGTGCGGGTCTTTCGCTGCCGTCACCGACGCACGCGTCGTCATCGACACGTCCAAGCGCCCGCACGACGCAGCGGTCATCGCCGGCTTGCCCGGCGTCTCACACTTCGTTCTGCACGTGGTGCGCGACCCCCGGGCCGTCGCCCACTCGTGGCGGCGGGCGAAGACGTTCACCGTGGGCGGAGAAACCCGCACGATGGGGACCCGGCGGCTCCCGTCGACCGTACGCCGCTGGTATGCCAGCGGCCTGGGGACGGAGTACTTGCGCCGCCGGGTGCCGGCCGCACGCTGGCTGCGGTTGCGCTACGAGGACTTCTGCGCTGCCCCGGAGGAGGCTTTCGGCGCCATCATGACCTTGTTGGGCGAGGACGCTGAGTCGCCGTTCGAGAGCCCCGACACGGTCCGGTTGCACCCCGGGCACATCGTCGCGGGCAACCCCAGCCGGTTCACCGTCGGTTCGGTCAAGATCCGGGTCGACGAGGAGTGGCGCACCGCGATGAGCAAACGTGACCAGCGCGCCATCGCGGTGACGACATTGCCCCTGTTGCGGCGCTATGGCTACTCTGCGCTGCACTGAGGCAAATCGACCTCGATCCGAGTGTCGGGGACTTATGCTTGATCGGTACGGCAGTCGGCAGGACCCGGCGCCGTAGGGGGAATCAACCGGCGCCGCCATGGCTCAGTCCGCGGTGTCCACACGCCTCAAGGGAAGGAAGCGTTCGGCCGACACGCGTCGGTCCGTGTCGAACTCATGCGCGACCACCCCGAGCTGCCGGACGATCTGGACGACCCGGCCGACCCGCCCGCCA
>JANLYC010000002.1:0-4434 GCA_031365435.1 Nocardioidaceae bacterium | reverse complement strand
GCGCCGGACCTCTACTGGGGTGGGACCGACGGCTGGATCCACCTGCCGCCGAGCCCGGCGATTCCGCCGTTCCACCCGGACAACCTGGCGCCCGACCTGATGACGACGTACATCTTCGGGTTCCGCAATGTGACGAAGTTCTTCGCTGCGAACGACACCACGCTGCTCCACAACCAGAAGAACCATGCCCAGCACTCGGCGCCACTCTTCTGGGCCAAGCAGTTCGACCCGAGCAACCCGGTCGACTTCAACGTCCGACTGACCAACCTCGGTCTCGCGCTGCGGCCGGACCTCTTCGATGCGCACACCCTGCACTGGCACGGTTTCCGCAACGTGATCCCCTTCTTCGACGGGGAGCCGACGGGGTCGGTGTCGGTGCCGCACGGTCGCGAGTTCACCTACGCCTACCGGCCGCGTGACCCAGGCACCTACATGTACCACTGCCACGTCGAGGACGTGGAGCACGTGCACATGGGCATGACCGGCCTCGTCTTCGTCCGGCCACTCCAGGACGGCCAGAGCCACGGCGGCTTCACCAAGTTCATGTACAACGACGGGGACGGGTCCACGGGGTACGACCGTGAGTTCGCCATGTTCCTCTCAGAGGTCTGGGCCGAGGCCCACTGGGCGGATGCACACATCCAGCTGCCGGAGTGGAGCGACTACCGGGCCGACTTCGCCTTGCTGAACGGCCGTGTCTACCCCGACACGATCGCCCCGAACGCGCCGATCGACGGACCGTCGGTGAACGCCATCGACTTCGCGACGGACGCAGAGGGTCACCTGGTTCCTCCAGCCGGCCATCCCGAGCTGCAGAACCAGCCGCAGTCGTCGTTGGTGCGCTGCAACGCCGGCGACCGCGTCGCACTGCGCTTCGCCAACCTCGGATTCCGGGAGCAGGCGATGACGATCACCGGGATCAGGATGAAGGTGGTGGGTCGAGATGCCACCCCGATGCTGGGGCGCGACAACACGGACGACTCCTACGAGACCGACACCCTCAACATCGGACCGGGTGAGAGCTACGACGTGGTGTTCACGGCTCCGGACTACCAAGGGCCGGGCACGCACGACACCTACATGCTCTACAACCGCAACTTCCTGCGCTCCAACAACCTGGCCCCTGGCGGCTTCGGCGGCCAGGCCACCGAGATCCACGTCTATCCCACCGCGGCCCTCGGTCCGCAGCAATATCCGAACGACTGGGCCAGCTGACCGCCATGACGAGATTGGGCAATGCCATGAAAGCGAAGACCTTCCGCCGCCGCGGACGCACGATGCTCGTCGTTGGCGCGATGGCACTCTCGGCCGCTGCGGCCACGCTCACCGGCGGAGCGCCGGCGACTGCCGACACGGCTCCCCGTGTCGGGATCGCCTGCACCACCGGCGTCGGGGGAGTGGCAGATCACCCGATCTTCAACCTCACAACCAAGACCGGCTATATCAGCCTGCCGGACGGGAACACCACGTTCATGTGGGGGTACTCGAGCGGCTTCGACGCCTTCCAACACCCCGGCCCGGTGCTGTGTGTCCACGAGGGTGACACGGTCACCGTGATCCTGCACAACACGCTTCCCGACCCGGCCTCCATCGTCTTTCCCGGCCAGCACGGCGTGCTGGCTGATGGGGCGCCGGCCCAACGGCAGGTCAACGGCAGCGGCCAGGTCACGTCGCTGACGAACACCGCCGCCGCCGCCACCGGGACCGTCACCTACAGCTTCGTCGCGGACAAGCCAGGCACCTATATCTACGAGTCCGGAACGAACCCTGAGAAGCAGGTCCGGATGGGCCTCTTCGGAGCCCTGATCGTGCGACCGACGTTGGGTGACAACTACGCCTACGACAGCCCCGACAGCCGCTTCACTCCGTCGGAGGAGTTCATGGTGCTGCTGTCGGAGATCGACCCCTACCAGCACCAGGCGGTCGAGCAGGGCAAGCCGTTCAACATGAACAACTACCACCCGCGTTACTGGCTGATCAACGGCCGCGGGTTCCCTGACAGCATCGCCGACAACGGCGCGTCCTGGCTGCCGAGCCAGCCGTATGGCGCACTGGCTCAGGTCAAGGAGTACAACCCCACGACCCACCCGTATGCAGGGCTGGCTCGTTACCTGAACGTCGGTACCGAGGACTACCCGTTCCACCCGCACGGCAACAACGGTCGCGTCATCGGGCGGGACGGACATGAGCTGAAGGGATCCGGAGGCCAGGACCTCTCCTTCGAGAAGTTCGCCATCAACGTCGGCCCGGGCCAGACGTGGGACGTCAGCTTCAAGTGGTACGACGCTGAGCACTACAGCCCGTCCAACCCGGTACCGGTGACGGTTCCGAGCCTGCAGAACTCGGTGATCGGCGCCTTCTACAGCGGCAGCCCCTACCTCGGCACCAAAGAGGTGCTGCCGCCCGGCACGGCTTCACTGAACCAGTGCGGCGAGTACTACATCATCTCGCACAACCACGCGCTGTTCCAGATCACTTCCTGGGGCGCCACCATGACCGGGCCGATCACGTACATGCGGATCGACCCGCCCTCGCCGAACAACTGCGGATCCTGAGAGAGACGGGCAGAATCATGACTCGACTGACGCTGAAGAGGGTAGCCACCTCTCTCCTGACCGGTGGGATGCTGGCCGCCCTGGCGCTCGTCGCCGGGCCGACCAGTCCCGCCAGCGCGGCCACCGTCGCGATCGACCTGTACGCCGAGACCGGCAGCATGACGCTGCCGGCCGGTGGCCAGACCGTGACTGTGTGGGGATACAGCTCCTCCGACACCCCCGTGACCCAGCCTGGCGGTCCTACCCTGACAGTCGCTCAGGGTGACGTCGTCACGATCACCTTGCACAACCAGCTGGGCGAGCAGTCCGGACTGCTGATCAACGAGCAGGCGATGGTCCCAGACCTGACCGGTATCCCCAGCGGCGGCACCAAGAGCTACACCTTCACCGCCAGCCGGCCCGGCACCTACCTGTACGAGGCGACCCTGCTCCCGAACGCCGAGCACCAGGTGGCGATGGGGCTCTATGGCGCGCTGGTGGTCACGCCGACCGCAGGCAGCGGTCAGGCGTACGCCGACCCCAGCACCGCGTTCGACAACTCCGCCGTGCTCGTCCTCAGCGAGGTCGACCCGGCGCTCAACAACGCGACCAACCCGGCGGCCTTCGACATGCGCAAGTACGCGCCCCGCTACTTCCTCATCAACGGGCAGACCTACCCGGACATCGCCCCGATCGAGACCACGGGCGGCAACAAGGTGTTGCTGCGCTACGTCAACGCAGGCATCCAGTACCACTCGATGGGCATCCTGGGAGCACGCCAGAACGTGATCGCGCTGGACGGAAACCCGTTGAACTACTCCCGTCAGTACGTCGCGGAGACGTTCGGCCCCGGCCAGACCGCAGACGCCCTCGTGACCGCTCCGGCATCCGACCAGGACGCCTTCCTGTCGCTCTACGACGCAAGCCAGACGTTGCACAACAGCAACAACGCGGGCCTGGGTGGCATGCTCACGTCATTGCACGCAGTGGCCAACCTCGCCAGCAGCGGAGACCTTGCCGGTCCGGTGACCAGCTCGGTCGCCTTCTCCAGCGGGGTCTTGACGGCCAACATCGACGACAGCACGCGCGGCAACTCCAACGTCGCGGCGGCGGAGTACTACCTCGACGACGTCAGCGGTACGGGAACGGCCATGAACGCCGCCGATGCCGCCTTCGACTCACCGAGCGAGAACGTCACCGTGGCAGCGACGGTCCCCGCGGGTGACCACGTGCTCTACGTCCGCGGCCAGGACAGCGTCGGCAACTGGGGGGCCTTCAGCTCCTTCCTCGTCAACGGTGGGGACAACGGCGGCCCGACCACCAGCGGCGTCGTGCTGACCCCGAAGCTCACCAACAACCTCCGCACGACGAGTATCGGCGTCACGGCAACCGCTGACGACTCCGCCAGCGGTGGCTCCAACATCTCGGCAGCCGAGTTCTTCATCGACACTGTCGGCACGAACGGCTCGGGCACGCCGATGACGGTCAACACGGCCGCGCCGGTGGCCAGCGTCGACGGCACCATCCCGTCCGTCGTGGCGAACGCCCTGACCGAGGGCACCCACCAGGTGTGGGTCCACAGCCAGGACGCCCAGGGCAACTGGGGCGACCCAGTGGCTGCCAACCTGATCATGGACAAGACCGCGCCGACCACAGCCGGTGTGACAGTCGACCCCACACCCAACAACGGACTGATCCCGTACAACGCCAGCATCCCCGCAGTCCGGGTGACGGCGGCCAGCATCACCGACCCGGTAGCGAGCGGTGTCAACACAGGGATCAAGACGGCCGAGCTGTTCATCGACACCGTCGGTGCGGACGGTACCGGTATTCCGATGAATGCCACGGACGGTGTCTTCGACTCCACGACGGAGATCGCCTACGCGGACATCCCGCTGGC
>JANLYC010000627.1:0-3044 GCA_031365435.1 Nocardioidaceae bacterium | reverse complement strand
CGTCGTACTTGCCTTGCCGACTCCCGTTGCTGTGGTTCGTCTGCTGGAGGGTCGTCTGCTGGGGATCAGCGGGACGTCAGCTCACGCAGATGATCGGCAGGCAGGGCAGCGCCACGGGTGGAGCGGTAGGAATGAGAGCGGTCAGCCCTAGCCGGGTCAGCACCTCGACCAACGTTCCCGACAGCAGGTGGGCGGCTTCGTCGGTGGTCGCCCCCACCAGCTTCTTGCCGCAGGCTTCGATCATCTGTTGAGTCGGGTCGCCGGGAAGGTTCTGCGCGCAGTACGCCGTGGCCTCGGCCACGTTGTCGAGACGCTGCACCACCGGCCCCGCCGTTCCGGGGGGCGCCGACGTGCTGCTGGTGGTGGTCGCGCTGCCGGAATTGCCGCGGCTGCCACTGGGGCCGGTCGTGCCCGGCGCCTCCGGAGGCGTCATCATGCCAGCGGGGGGTGTCGACCCACCGCCGGCACGGTCCGCAGAGGCGGCAGTGCCGGTCGAAGAACCGGCAGACGTCGGCCCGGATCCGGCCCCGTTGCTGCTGCCCGGCGCGGCGGCCGAGGAGCCGTCCTGGCCGCCCCCAGAGGCCGCGTCCGTGGTCGACGAGAGTCCTATCGCCGAACCGGTTGCCTGGTCGTAGGCCACGGTCGGCCCGGCAGACGTACCGGGCTTCGAGCCGGCGGAGGAGTCGCCGTCGTGGGTCGGAGAGCTGATCGCGAAGATCCCCGCAGCACCCAGCGCGACTAGTGGAGCCAGCGCGATCCCTCGTTGCCGACGGGTGGTGCGGGGTGTCCGTCGGTGGCGAGCCGCCATCGTCACAGTCCTCCGTGGGTGCACTCTGCTGCTCGACCGGCGAGCAACCTGACCGGGATGCAACGAGTGCCGACCGGTCCAGGTTACGGCCACGGCAGGTGATGCGTCCCACGTCGAACGTATCAGGACACACCCGGACATGCTTACCAGCGGTAGGGCCGGGGTCGTGCCGGCCCGGCCGCTCGGCGACAATGGGGCGGTGACTTCCTCCGGTGGTGCCCAGGTTCGTGACGGCCGTACGACCGGTGCTCCGGGTACGGCCGACGTGTCGCGTTCGGCTGAGCTCTTTGCCCGTGCGAACGTGGTGACCCCCGGCGGTGTCAACAGCCCGGTGCGGGCGTTCCGGGCTGTCGGCGGGACCCCTCGGTTCATGGTCCGTGGTGCCGGTCCCTATCTGTACGACGCCGACGGCCACGAGTATGTCGACCTGGTGGCCTCGTGGGGGCCGTTGATCCTCGGGCACGCCCACCCGGCCGTCGTCGACGCCGTTCGCGAGGCAGTTTCGAGGGGTACGTCGTTCGGGACGCCTTCCCTGCCGGAGGTCGAGCTCGGAGAAGAGATCGTGGCTCGCACGCCGGTCGACCAGGTACGCCTCGTCTCGTCCGGCACCGAGGCCACGATGTCGGCCATCCGGTTGGCCCGTGGTTTCACCGGCCGCGACCTGATCGTGAAGTTCGCCGGGTGCTACCACGGCCACGTCGACTCGCTGCTGGCCTCGGCGGGTTCTGGACTCGCCACGTTCGGAATCCCGGGGACACCAGGTGTGCCGGCAGCGTCCACCGCTGCGACCCTGGTCCTGCCCTACAACGACCTGGCGGCCGTCGAGGAGACCTTTGCGGAATACGGCGACCAGATCGCCTGCGTGATCACCGAGGCGGCGGCCGGCAACATGGGTGCGGTCGCTCCCGTCGAGGGGTTCAACGCCGGCCTCGCCCGGCTGTGCCGCGACCACGGGGCGTTGTTCATCAGCGATGAGGTCATGACGGGGTTCCGGGTCAGCCGGTCCGGCTACTGGGGGCTCGACGGTGCCGTCGAGGGCTGGACGCCTGACCTGATGACGTTCGGCAAGGTCATGGGAGGAGGCTTCCCCGCGGCGGCGTTCGGTGGTCGGGCCGACGTCATGGCGCACCTGTCGCCGGTCGGACCGGTCTACCAGGCGGGCACGCTCTCCGGGAACCCGATCGCCACCACGGCCGGGCTCACGACGTTGCGGCTGGCCACCGACGACGTGTACGAGCGGCTCGACGCGACCGCTGCCACGATCAGCCGGCTCACAGGCGACGCCCTGACCGCCGCCGGTGTTCCGCACGTCATGCAGGCGGCCGGGAACCTCTTCTGCGCGTTCTTCGTCGATCCAGGAGAGGTGCCGGTCGTCCGGAACTTCGACGACGCGAGCACGCAGGCCCTCTACCGTTACACCGCGTTCTTCCATGCAATGCTCGACCAGGGCGTCTACCTGCCGCCGAGCGCGTTCGAGGCGTGGTTCGTCACTGCTGTCCATGACGACCGGGCGATCGACCGGATCGCGGCAGCCCTGCCGCGTGCCGCCGCGGCTGCTGCCTCGGCCGGACCCGACCAGGAAGGGGCCCGATGAGCTCCGACGCCTCGGCTGCAGACACCACCGCCGACAGCGACGTCACGACCGTCGTCCACCTGCTACGACATGGCGAGGTCGACAACCCCGCCGGCATCCTCTACGGACGACTGCCCGACTACCACCTCAGCGAACTCGGTCACCAGATGGCGGAGCGGGTGGCAAAGGTCCTCACCGGCCGCGACGTCACCTATCTCGTGGCCTCTCCGCTCGAGCGCGCGCAGGAGACCGCGCAGCCGTCTGCCGACGCGCTCGGTCTCGACATCGTCACGGATGAGCGCGTCATCGAGTCGCGCAACGTCTTCGAGGGGCAGCGGTTCGGCGTCGGAGACGGCTCGTTGCGCAAGCCCTCCGCCTGGAAGCACCTCTACAACCCGTTCCGGCCGTCCTGGGGGGAGCCCTACAAGGACGTCGTGGTCCGGATGCTCGCCGCGATGCATGACGCGCGCGAGGCGGCTTCCGGTCACGAGGCGCTGATCGTGTCGCACCAGCTGCCGGTCTGGATCGTGCGCTCGTTCATCGAGGGTCGCCGGCTCTTCCATGACCCGCGCAAGCGGGAGTGCAGCCTGGCGAGCCTGACCTCGTTCACCTACACCGGAGATCGCGTCACCGTGGTTGCCTACTCCGAACCCGCCGCCGACC
>JANLYC010000508.1:0-2681 GCA_031365435.1 Nocardioidaceae bacterium | reverse complement strand
AAAGGCTAGCGCACACCAAGGGGTCATCACGACACGGCCCCACCTATCCGACATACCGATGAGAGGCCCCTCAGCCGTTCGTCCAGAACGTTCTGCCCTTCCTCCGTGAACGTCCTGTTTTGCCTGGCACAGGAGCGATGTCTCGCGGAATTCCTTTCAGTTACGGCGTCACGAGTTGGGCACTCCTGCGTTATCCATGTGACCGGCTGAAGGAAAGGCACATGTCATGGACATCGCACCCGTCACCGTGAGCCACCAGCTCACCTTGGAACTGATCGACACGAACGGCAACGCCACCCCGCTTGCCGCGGAGCTCTGCTACGACAGCGTCGACCCGTACGCCGTCTCGGCGAGCTTCGACACCGGCGACGCCCGCGTCCGCTGGGTCTTCGCCCGCGAGCTGCTGGCCTCCGGCCTCAACGAGCCGACGGGTGACGGCGACGTCCACGTCTGGCCGTGCCTGGACGCCCAGGGCCGCGCCGTGACCATCATCGAGCTCTCCTCACCCGACGGCGAGGCCCTCATGCAGGCCCGCAGCGTCGACGTGACGGAGTTCCTGCGCAGCGCCGAGATGCTCGTGCCCGCCGGCACCGAGGCCGACTTCGTCGACGTGGACAGCGCTATCTCCCTGCTTCTCGCCTGACGCACTGGACCGACGGCCGTTGGCCCTGGTGTCTACCCTGGTCCCGTGACCTTCAGCCATGACACCGAGCTGTCCCTCCTGGTGGTCGTCGATCTCGTCAACACCAGTGCGGACTGTGGCGGCACAGAGCTGCTGCCCGACGAGGCCGCCCTCCGTATGTGGGTGCGCAGGCACCACGTCTCCGGCGTCACCCAGGCCGACTACAGCGATGTCGAGTCGGTCCGGAGCGTTCGTGAACGGTTTCGTGCCTGCTTCGGCCTCCACGACGCGGCCGCGCTCACCCAACGCATCAACCTCCTCGTCGCGGAGGCGCCCATGAGACCGCGGCTGACCAACCACGACGGCCATGACTGGCACATCCACTACTTCGTCCCCGGAGCGACGCTGGCTGAGCATCTGGCGGTCGACGGCGGGATGGCCCTCGCTCACGTCGTCGCCGCCGACGAGATCGACCGGCTCCGCGTCTGCGAGGCGCCGGACTGCGACGCCGTTCTGCTGGACCTCTCCCGCAACCGCTCAAAGCGCTACTGCGACGCACGGACGTGCGGCAACCGCCTCAACGTCGCCGCCTACCGCGAGCGGAAGCGTTCCGCAGCCGCGACCGCTCTCACCTGATCGGGCCTGGATGAGCTTCGAGATCACCCGCCTTACGACCAGATCCGCCACCGATGCCTGGGCGCGGTTGACCGACTGGGAGCGGCACACGGGGCTGATCCCGTTCACGACCGTGTCGCTGCTGCCAGGCCCGAACGAGGGCGTGGGGTCTGGGTTCAACGCGCGCACAGCGGTAGGCCCGGTGCGGTTCGACGACCAGATGGAGATCACGTACTGGAAGCCGCCGACCCGGACTGACGCGGGTGTATGCCGGATCGTCAAGCGCGGTCGCACCGTCGTCGGGTGGGCCGTCCTCACGGTGACGCCCGCAGGCTCCGGGTCGGTCATCACCTGGCACGAGGAGGCGAACTTCCGGATGGCCGGTCCGTTCCTCAACTGGCCCAACGCCCGCGCAGGGAAGGCCGTGTTCGGCAAGCTGGTCGACGGCCTTCTCGCTGACTGAGGCGCCGCTCAGGGATCGGTGTCCTGAGGTTCACGGGACCGCCACTCCGCGGCGACCTTCTCGGTGACCGTGTGGTTTTCGCAGCTGCGGTCGTCAATCGCGTGCACAGCCTGGACATCACGCGTCGTGGACGTGAGGAAGACTTCGTCGGCCGTCGCGAACTCGGCCATGCTGATCGGCCGCTCGTGGACGTCGTACCACTCGATCACGAGCGCGCGGGTGACACCGGCCAGGCAGCCGGACTCCAGCGGCGGAGTGACCACGGTCCCGTCGAACACGCAGAACACGTTCGTGCCGGTGCCTTCGCAGAGATCGCCCGCTGTGTTGGCGAAGATCGCCTCGCTGGCACCGCCCTTGGCGGCATGGGCCAACGCGATCACGTTGTCGGCGTACGAGGTGGTCTTGAGGCCGGCCGTGGCACCGCGTTCGTTGCGCGGCCAGGGGACGACGGCCACTTTCGTCGACTCGGGGAACGGTGCCGCGGCTGCAGTGACGACGGTCAACGTGGGGTTCTTCGTGTCGCGGTTGGATCCCAGTGGCGAGATCCCGGCGGTGTAGGTGACCCTGATCCGACCGAGAGCCAGCTGCTGGCCGTCGATGGTGGCGTCGATCGCCTCGCGAACCAGGTCCGTGTCGGGTTCGGGAAGGCCCAGCCCGGTGGCCGATCGGCTGAGTCTGCGCAGGTGGCGGGTGATGGCAAACGGCCGGTTGTCGACCACCTTGATGGCCTCGAAGACACCATCGCCGACCGTGAACCCGTGATCGAGGACGGAGATGGCCGGACCGGACGGATCGACCAGGGAACCGTTGCACCATGCACGCATGTCGCCACCGTAACGTCGTGTGCGCGAAGGTGCGAGAGAGTCGGCGTGCCCCGGATTTGTCCGGTGGAGCAAATCGGCTAGTCTTCTCTCTCGCAACGCCACACCGGCTGACAGGCTGGGGAGGCGCCTGCAGGCGGACGTAGCTCAGTTGGTAGAG
>JANLYC010000597.1:0-2637 GCA_031365435.1 Nocardioidaceae bacterium | reverse complement strand
ATTCGACCGGTTCACCTCCCCCGAAGGCGACCCCTGGCTGGCCCTCGGACGCCGTCCGGCGGCTCGGGGTATTTCGCTCGAGAACTGGCTGGCGCAGATGACGAGGACGAGCACCATCACGTACGGCGAGACCACGTGCGTGCCTCCGGAGTCCACAACAACTGTGGCCTTGACCCCTGATGGTGGACACCTCGTAAGAGAGGATCTGCATCATGGGAAGACAGCGTCGGGAGTTCAGCCCGGAGTACAAGGACGAGGCCGTGAAGCTGGTGATCAACACCGGCCGGACGGTTGCTGTGGTCGCTCGCGAGCTCGGTATCCAGGAGTCAACGCTTGGCCGGTGGGTCAACGCGTTCAAGGCACGCCAGGACGAGGGTGAGGGTGCGCTGAGCGAGACTGAGCGGGCCGAGTTGGCTCGGCTGCGTAAAGAGGTTTCGGAGTTGAAGTTGGATCGGGCGTTCCTGAAAAAAGCGTCACTCTTCTTCGCCCAGGAAGCCTCGGATACGAACGCGAAGCGTTCGAGTTGATGCACGCGGAGAAGAGCGACCACACGGTTATCCGGATGGCGCGGCTGCTGGAGGTGTCCAGGTCGGGGTACTACGCGTGGGCGCAGCGGCTACCGTCGAAGCGGGCGGTCCGTGCTGAGCGGATCGAGGCCAAGGTGGTCTGGTTCCATGGCGATTCCGATGAGGTCTCCGGTGCGCCGCGGATCCTGGCTGACCTCCGTGAGGACGGCGAGACGATCTCACGCAAGACGGTCGCCAAGACGATGCGGAAGCTCGGGCTGCGCGGGATCTGCCCGAAACGGTGGAGGACCACCACCGTGACCGACAGCAACGACACCTACCCGGCTGATGTGGTCAACCGGGCCTGGGACACCGGCGTCATCAACGCGGTCTGGATCGGGGACATCACGTACTTGCGGACCTGGGAAGGGTGGCTCTACCTCGCGACCGTGATCGATGCCTGCTCACGTCGCGTGATCGGCTGGGCGATCGCTGACCACATGCGCACCGACCTCGTCGAGGACGCCCTGAAGATGGCGATCACCCTGCGCGGCGAACTCCCCGAGAAGGTCGTGTTCCATGCCGACCGAGGAACCCAAGGCGGATTCAACTGGTCGTCGCAACACCTCGCTGATGGAGGTGTTGATGGGCAGGCCAGCAGGATGGATGACGGAGCTCACCGGGCGGCATCCAATGCGATCGCCGGGCGCACCGTCGCATCGACGGGAAGTCGAGCGGGAGTTCTGGCGAGAGATCGCCAAAGGCCTGCTGCCTGAAGAGGCGGCCCGTGTGGTGGGCGCGTCGCAGGCGGTCGGCGGCCGATGGTTCCGACACGGTGGCGGCATGTCACCTTTCGACCTCGAGGCCTTCTCGGGCCGCTACCTGTCGTTTCGTGAGCGCGAGGAGATCGCGTTACTCAGGGCTAAAGGGGCTGGAGTTCGCGATATCGCCCGGGTGCTGGGGCGATCGCCGTCGACGATCAGCCGGGAACTCCGTCGCAACGCCGCTCGCGGCGGGAAGCTCGACTACCGGGCGTCGGTCGCGCAGTGGAAGGCGGAGTTCGTGGCCCGCCGTCCGAAGACGGCGAAGCTGGTCGCCAACCCGGGGCTGCACGCCTACGTCCAGGAGCGGCTGTCCGGACAGATCAGCCGCCCTGATGGGACGACGGTTGCCGGGCCGATGACAGGGACGTGGACGGGCCGCAACAAGCCCCACCGGAAGGATCGGACGTGGGTGAGGGCATGGAGTCCGGAGCAGATCGCGAATCGGATCAAGCTCGACTTCCCCGATGATGAGTCCATGAGGATCAGCCACGAGGCGATCTACCAGGCGCTCTATATCGAGGGGCGGGGGGCGCTCAAGCGCGAGTTGATCCTGTGCCTTCGCACCGGTCGGGCGCTGCGGGCACCCCGAGCGCGATCGCGACGCAAGACCTGGGCCCACGTCACCCCCGAAGCCCTGATCAGCAAACGCCCTGCTGAGGCCGAGGACCGGGCAGTTCCTGGACATTGGGAAGGCGACCTGTTGATCGGCCTGGAGCGGTCAGCCATCGGCACCGTTGTCGAGCGCACCACCAGGTTCACGATGCTGGTCCATCTTCCCCGAGAAGAGGGCTACCGACACAAGCACACGATCAAGAACGGACCGGCGCTCGCCGGCTATGGCGCGATCACGATGAAGAACGCGCTCGCGAACACGATGTCGACCCTGCCTGAGCAGCTGGCCCGGTCGGTGACGTGGGACCGCGGCAAGGAGATGTCGGCCCACGCTCAGTTCAAAGTCGAGACCGGAATCCCGGTGTTCTTCGCTGACCCGCAGTCGCCCTGGCAGCGCGGCACCACGAGAACACCAATGGCCTACTCCGCCAGTACTTCCCTAAGGGCACCGACCTGTCCCGCTGGTCGGCCGAGGAGATCGAAGCAGTCGCTCACGCCCTGAACACCAGACCCCGCAAGACCCTCAACTGGAAGACACCGGCCGAAGCGTTCAACGAGCACCTACTGTTGCTCCAACAAGCCGGTGTTGCTTCCACTGGTTGAATCCGGTCAATACACCAGTCTGCGGCTGACCGAACACCTCGCACTCGAGGAGATCCGGCCCTCGATCGGCACGGTCGGCGACGCCTACGACA
>JANLYC010000590.1:0-3596 GCA_031365435.1 Nocardioidaceae bacterium | reverse complement strand
GATGGCCGCCGGCGTCAACGGCGGTCTCGTCAGCCTGGCGACCGCGTTGGCGATCGCTGTCTCGCTCGCTTCGGGAGTGATCCTCGGCGAATACCTGGCGCAGCCGCTGAAGCGGGAGGCGCGGCGCCTCGAGGCCAGGCTGGCCGGACCTCGACTGGTCGGCCCGTGGCGGCCGCGGTCGCCACGGCGCGTCCGACGAGAACGCGAACCCCAGCAGCACGACGACACCGACTGACGCCTGCGCGCGTGCCCAGCAGACGCCGCCCCCTCCCCGGATTTGCGGGAAAGTGCAGGTGTCGGACGGCGTGTCGCCCGGCACTTTCCCGCAATTGCGGGCGGGGCGGCAGCGGGTCAGGACTTCTTCTTGGCCTGCCGTTGGGCGCGGCGCTTCTCGGCCCGGAGCCGCTTCTCGTCGGCATCCAGCTTCTCGGCCTCGGCCGGCGTCGGCGCCGTTCCGCCATACGAGCGCGGCATCCACCAGGCGCCGTCTTCATGGTCGGGGTACGCCTTGATGGTCTGCTCGAGGAGTCCGGACATCTGGGTCCGCAGGTACTGCGTCTCGGCGGCGGCGTTCTTGCCGGACACGTCGATGGGCTCGCCGACGGTCAAGGCGATGGTCTTGCCGCGCGAGAAGTCACGTGGGTGGTCCTTGGTGTAGATCCGCTGCGTGCCCCAGATCACGACCGGGATGATCGGGACGTCCGCGGCCGCGGCCATCCGTACCGCACCGGTCTTGAACTCCTTGAGCTCGAAGCTCCGGCTGATCGTGGCCTCGGGGAAGATCCCGACGATCTCGCCGTCGGCGAGGTACTGCAGGCCCACCTCGTAGGACTGGATGCCGTCTGCGCGATCGACCTCGATGTGGTGCAGCGACCGCATGAGCGGGCCGGTCAGCCTGTGGTCGAAGAGCTCGCGTTTGGCCATGAACCGCACCAACCGTTTCGACGGTTGAGTCGCGAAGCCGCCGAAGATGAAGTCGACGTAGCTGATGTGGTTGAAGGCGATCACCGCACCGCCGGACGTCGGGATGTGCTCGCTCCCGTTGATCTGGAACTTCAGGCCGAGGGCCTTGAACGCCGCTTTCGCCGTCAGGATGACCGGTGGGTACGTGATGTCTCGCACGCGGCTCACCGTAACCTAACCGACAGGGGAGCCACAGGAGGTCATCGATGTTCGCGGTGCTGGGCGAGGCCCTGCTCGACATGGTGCAACCAGAGCCCGGCACGACGTATATCGCGCGGCCCGGGGGAGGTCCGTTCAACATCGCCGTCGGACTGCGACGGCTGGGGCACCCGACGGTGCTGATGGCGCGGCTGTCCACCGGCCCGCTCGGTGTCATCGTCCGCGACCACGCCAGAGCCAACGACGTCGACCTGAGCGGCTGCGTCGAGACCCCCGACCAGACGACTCTCGCCTTCGCGTCGCTCGACGACGTCGGCCGGGCATCGTACGACTTCTATGTGTTGGGCACCGCGGACTGGGGCTGGACACCGGACGAGCTGCAGCACGTCCCAGCTGACACCCGCGTCTTCCACACGGGGTCGTTGGCGACCGCGCTGGCCCCGGGTGCCGATGTGGTGCTCGACCGGATGGAGCGGTTGCACGGTACCGGGACGTGTTTGCTCAGCTTCGACCCCAACGTTCGCCCTGCGCTGGCCGGTCCGCACGACGAGGCCGTACGCCGGGTGGAACGCTTCGTGACTGCCGCGCACGTCGTCAAGGCCAGCGACGAAGACCTGGAGTGGCTGTACCCGGGTGCCGACCTGCTCGACGTGGCGCGGCAGTGGGCCGCGCACGGCCCACGGTTGGTGGTCGTGACGCGCGGCGCCGAAGGGTGCCTGGCCGTCACGCGCGGCGGCTCCGTGCTCGAGCGCCCCAGTCTTGCGGTCGACGTCGCTGACACGATCGGGGCCGGCGACTCGTTCGAGTCCGGTTTGCTGTCGGGGCTGGTCGATGTCGGTGCCGTCGAGCCGGACGCGGTGTCGGGGCTGCCGGACGACGCACTGGTCGGCGTCCTCGGTCGAGCTGTGCTCACGTCGGCCATGACCTGTGAGCGGCCGGGTGCTGATCCGCCGACCCGGGCGGAGTATGACGCCAGAGTGGCTCGCAGCTGAGGCCGAGCCGTGCGCGCTTGTCAGTCGTCGTCGAAGACGGTGCTGAGACTGATCCGCCGGTAGGGCGCCTCGCAGGGCGGCCCCGCCGAGATGAGCAGCTCTCGCTCGTCGAGGTCCATCACCACAGACGCAGCCGAGATCGACTTGAGGTCGTCGGGGTCACTGTCGTTGATGTGCCGACAGATCGCATAGGGGTGTCCGAGGTGGTCCTGCAGCGCGGCGATGACGTCATCGACCAGCACCTTGCGGTCCGCGGCACGAGGCGCGAGCAGCTGGCGGATGCGATGGTCGCGGAACAGCGAGGAGCCACCTGTCTCGTAGATCGCGTCGATGACCGGGATTGCTGACACGAAGTGGTTCGCATGGCAGACGATGCCATCCTCGGCGATGATCCGGCCTACGAGGGCGGGTGCCAGCTCGAGGTCGAGCGCGGTTCCACCGGCCGCGCCGATGAGCAGGTTGATCGAGGCACTTCGGGGGAGTGCGGTCACTCGCAAGGACGCGGCCAGGCCGTCGGGCTCGTCCAGGACCCGCCGGATGAGGACGTGGTAGGGCACGCCGCCGGGGAGTCCGTCCCGGTCGCAGTGCAGCAGGTTGACGCAGACTCCGACGCCGGCGGAGTTGAGCCCGGTCTTGGCGAGCATGCCGGCTTCGGCCAGGGTGACGATCTCGTGGCCGCGTTCGTCACGGGTGGCCAGGATGACCGTGAAGGGCTGCTGGGACGGATACCAGTCCCAGTTCTGCGCGATCAGGGTGTTGCCGGTCGCCGTGTGCTCGGGGAGGACGCCGACGGCGGTGCACTCGGTGACGCGGAGCCCCTCGGGCAGCATCAGCTCGGTGCGGGCGTTGAGCGCGTAGATGTCGCCGGTCGCGATGCCGGCTGCGTCGGCCGTGGCGTCGAGAGTGGCTGCGATCCGGGGCGTGTGGGCGCGGGTGGTCTGGGCGAACTGCTCGCCCAGCCGGGTCACAGTCGCCGCGTCGAGTCCGACGGCGGCGAACTTGTGGCGGTAGTCGTCGAGGTTGCCGCGAATCAGGTCGGCGGCCTGACGACCGTAGGACGTTCCGATCTCGGTCGGGTCACCGGTGGCGCGGATCAGCGGAAACGTCATACGCCTGAGCGTAACGTCGTCCCGCTCGGAGCGGTATGAGGGACAAATCCGGAGTCGTCCGCCCTGTCGCCGGTTCTAGGCTGTGCGGCATGTCATCCGACGCGGGCTCGCGGGCAAGGCTGGGCGACCCGTATGCCGTCGCCGCAGCGGCTGCCGACTACCTGAGAGGCAAGGGGTTTGGCCACCAGGACGTCCTGCTCGTGCTCGGCTCCGGATGGGTCGGTGCCGTCGCGGCTTTCGGGAGCCCGTCGATCGTCATACCGATGGGTGAGGTTCCGGGCTTCGTGGCGCCGACGGCGGAGGGGCACGGCACCGAGATCGCGTCGTACGACGTCTCAGGTCGACGCGTGCTCGTGCTCACCGGCCGGACCCA
>JANLYC010000502.1:0-4153 GCA_031365435.1 Nocardioidaceae bacterium | reverse complement strand
CATGCACGGCGTGCAGGTCGTCACGCAGCGAGGCACGCGCCATCGTCTGCCACCGATCGTCACGCGGTAGGTCGTAGATCATCGCCATCAGCTCCGACAGGCCCAGTCGTTCGGCAAGGACCGAGTGGACCCGGGCGACCTCGAGCGCGTCGATGTCATCACGTCGGGCGATCTCGACGACCTCGAGAACGGCGTACGCCGGCGGCAGCACGGCAACCGCAGATGCCAGCTCCGCCGGCACACCAGACTTCTGCAACGACTTGAACCGCCCCTCGTACTCATCGGCCTGAACCCCGGTCAGGATCTCGGGCAGCGCCTGCATGACGCGCTGGATGTCCGAGCCGAAGTGGGTGACAGTCGCCTTGGAGTCGAGCGGAGGTCGGCGGTTGTTGACGAGCCATCGCGAGGCGCGTTCGACCAGCGTCCGCACCGCCAACCTCATGTCGGTCTGCACGGCCGCATCGATCTGGTTGTCCAGGGCGTTGATCTGGGTGATCAGGTCATCTGCGCCATAGACCGCCCGGCAGACGAGATGCGCCCGGGCAAGGTCATCGGCCGTGGCGCTGGTCTCCTGGCTGAGGCGGTGGAAGAACGTGATCCCGGCGAAGTTGACGAGGTCGTTGACGACCTGCGTGACGATGATCTCGCGGCGCAGTGGGTGCGAGACCATCGCGTCGCGCAGGCTCTGCTGCAGCTTGCTCGGGAAGTAGCTGATGAGCTCGCCGTGGAGGAACGGGTCGTCCGGCAGGCTGCTCTCGGCGAGCTCCTCGGCCAACACGATCTTGGTGTAGGCGAGCAGCACCGCCAGCTCCGGAGTCGTGAGCGCCGCACCCGCCGCGCGACGGGCCGCGAACTCCTTCTCCGTCGGGAGGAACTCGATGTCCCGGTCGAGCAGCCCGCCGCGCTCGAGCCGACGGATCCAGGCCTCGTGGACGTGCATCAGCGATGAGGCGA
Organism: Nocardioidaceae bacterium; assembly: GCA_031365435.1. Classification (GTDB taxonomy): domain Bacteria; phylum Actinomycetota; class Actinomycetes; order Propionibacteriales; family Nocardioidaceae; genus JANLYC01. The sequence goes on along the minus strand of JANLYC010000502.1, from coordinate 3,199 downwards.
CGGCGGTGGAGTTCGACAGCGCGAGGTTCTGGTCGTAGTTGTCCCGCAGCACCAGGTCCGCGACTTCGTCGGTCATCGACGCGAGCAGCTCGTTGCGCTGTTTCTCGGTCATGTCGCCCGCACGCATGACCGCGTCGAGCAGGATCTTGATGTTGACCTCGTGGTCGGAGGTGTCGACCCCGGCGGAGTTGTCGATGAAGTCGGTGCAGATGCGTCCTCCGGCGGCGGCGTACTCGATGCGCCCACGCTGGGTGAAACCGAGGTTGCCGCCCTCTCCCACCGACTGGCAGCGCAGTTCACCCCCGTTGACGCGGATGGCATCGTTGGCCTTGTCGCCCGCCTCGGCCTGGCTCTCCGTCTCGGCTTTCACGTACGTGCCGATACCGCCGTTCCACAGCAGGTCGACGGGTGAGAGCAGGATTGCCCGCATCAGCTCCACCGGTGTCATCGACGTCGTGGTGGCGTCGAGATCGAGCACGGCCGCGACCTCGGGCGAGATCGCGATCGCCTTGGCCGTCCGTGGGAAGACCCCACCGCCCGCGGACACGAGACTGCGGTCGTAGTCCGCCCAGCTCGATCGTGGCAGGTCGAACAACCTGCGGCGTTCGCCGTACGCTGCCGCCGGATCAGGCGAGGGGTCCAGGAAGATGTGACGGTGGTCGAACGCGGCTACCAGCTTGATGTGCTCGCTGAGGAGCATGCCGTTGCCGAACACGTCACCACTCATGTCGCCGATCCCGACGCAGGTGAAGTCCTCGGACTGGCAGTCGATCCCACGCTCGCGGAAGTGGCGGCGCACGGACTCCCAGGCACCACGCGCGGTGATGCCCATGGCCTTGTGGTCGTAGCCGACGGATCCACCGGACGCGAAAGCGTCGCCGAGCCAGAAGCCGTAGTCCTTGGAGACCGAGTTCGCGATGTCGGAGAAGGTCGCGGTTCCCTTGTCTGCGGCGACGACGAGATAGCTGTCGTCGGAGTCATGGCGCACCACGTGCGCCGGCGGCACGGTCTCGCCACCGACGAGGTTGTCGGTGATGTCGAGGAGTCCGCAGATGAACGTCTTGTAGCAGGCAATGCCCTCAGCCAGCCAGGCCTCGCGGTCAACGGCCGGGTCGGGCAGCTGCTTGCAGTAGAAACCGCCCTTGGCTCCTACGGGGACGATCACCGTGTTCTTGACCATCTGCGCCTTGACCAGACCTAGTACCTCGGTGCGGAAGTCCTCACGTCGGTCCGACCAGCGCAGACCACCGCGTGCCACCGCGCCGAACCGTAGGTGTACGCCCTCGACTCGTGGTGAGTAGACGAAGATCTCGAACGCCGGTCTGGGTTCTGGCAGGTCGGGCACCGTGGACGTGTCCAGCTTGAGGGAGATGTAGGACTTGGCATGCCCGTCGGCGTCGGGCTGGTAGAAGTTCGTGCGCAGCGTCGCCTTGATCGCGGCCAGGTAGCCGCGCAGGATCCGGTCGTGGTCGAGGCTGGCAACCTGGTCGAGACCGGCCAGGATGTCGCGCTCGATCTCGGCCGCCCTCTCCACACGGGCCGGCGTCTCGGGGTCGAGCGCCTGCGGCCCTTCGCCGGCGCCGGGACGGAACCGGGTCTCGAACAGGTCGACGAGCAAGCGAGCGAGCCGGACGTTGGCGCGGACCGAGGACTCGATGTACCCCTGTCCGAACGGCGTGGCCCCCTGGCGGAAGTACTTCGCATAGGCGCGCAGGATCGAGACCTTGCGCCAGTCGAGACCGCCGTCGAGCACCAGCGCCGAGAAGCCGTCGCTCTCGGCGAGCCCGGCCCACACGGCCATGAAACCGTCCTGGAAGAGCTCCCGAGATCCCTCGGGCATCCGGGTCGCGCGCCGCAGGCCGAAGTCATAGATCCAGGCTCGGTCGGTCGGGCGCTCGAGCTCGTAGGGCCGCTCGTCGACGACCTCGACACCCATCGAGGAGAGCACGGGCAGCACCTGCGAGAGGCTCAACGGACTACCGATCCGGAACACCTTGAAGCGCGCCTCACCGTCCGATGCGTCGACCGGGGAGTACAGCGACAGGCCGATCGGTTCGTGGCCGACGTCCTCCATGCGGCGTACGTCGGCGGCAGCCACTCGAGGCGTGAAGTCCTCTTTGTAGGCCTCGGGAAACGCGTCACCGTAGATCCGTGCCAGTCGTGAGCCGTCCTCCTCGCCGAACTGTTCGTGCAGAGCCACCAGGAAGTCATCGGTCCAGGACCGGGTCGCGTCCGCGAGCCGCGCCTCGAGCTGACTCTCGTCGAAGTCGTTGAGCGTCCGGCCGGAGGCAGCCCGGATCACGAAGTGCAGCCGGGCCAGCACCGACTCACTCACCCGCGCGGTGTAGTCGATCGAGTCCGCGCCCATCGTGGTCTTCAGGATGTCCTGCATCCGCTCGCGCACTTGTGTGGTGTAGCGGTCGCGGGGCAGGTAGACCACGCACGAGAGGAACCGGCCATACGTGTCGCGGCGGGCGAAGAACCGCAGCTGCCGTCGCTCGCGCAGGTGCAGCACGGCCTCGGCGACGGGGAGCAGCTCGTCGACCGAGGTCTGGAACAGCTCGTCGCGGGGGTAGGTCTCCAGGATGTCCATCAACGCCTTGCCGCTGTGGCTCATCAAGGTGAACCCGGCAGCTGCGATGAGCTGCCGAGCCTTTTCCCGGAGCACGGGGATGCGGGTCAGGCTCTCGGTGTAGGCGGCCGAGCTGAACAGGCCCAGGAAGCGCCGCTCCCCCACGACGTCGCCGTTGGCATCGAAGCGCTTGACGCCCACGTAGTCGAGGTAGGCCGGCCGGTGCACCGTCGAGCGTGAGTTGGCCTTGGTGACGATCAGGAGCGCCTTCTCCCGTGCCTTCGCCGCGACCTTCGCCGGCAGCTTGCCGTACGACGCAGACATGTCTTGGTCGGCGCGCAGGATGCCGAGTCCGGTGCCGGGAACCGCCCGGAGCGCGTCGTCGCCGTCGATCTGCTGGAGCTGGTACTCGCGGTAGCCCAGGAACGTGAAGTGGTCGTCGGCCAGCCAGCTGAGCAAGGCCCGGCCCTCACTGACGTCGCTCTCCGGCAGTGGCGGCGGATGCTCCTCGAGCTCTGAGACGAGCTGGAGCGCCTGCTCGTGCATCTTGTCCCAGTCCTCGACCACCTCGCGTACGTCGCTGAGGATCGCCGCGAGGCTCGCGTCGATCGCCTCGAGGTCCTCGGC
>JANLYC010000564.1:0-4443 GCA_031365435.1 Nocardioidaceae bacterium | reverse complement strand
CGAGCAGGCTGGTGTGGACGTGGCGGCCGCGGCCAGTGAGCTCGCGCTCGTGCAGCGCGGCGAGCACGCCGTAGGCGCCGTACATCCCGGCGAGCAGGTCGGCGATCGGGAGGCCGACCTTCATCGGCTCGCCACCGGGTTCTCCGGTCAGGCTCATGAGACCCGCCTCACCCTGGGCGATCTGGTCGTAGCCGGCGCGGCCACCCTCGGGTCCGTCGTGGCCGAAGCCGGTGATCGACAGCACGATGAGACGTGGGTTGATCCGGTGCAGCTCGTCGAGGGGGAAACCGAGCCGGTCCAGGACGCCCGGTCGGAAGTTCTCGCACAGCACGTCCGCCTGCGCGACGAGCCGACGAATCAAGTGGCGGCCGGCGTCGCTCTTGAGGTCGGCGGTCACGGACTCCTTGTTGCGGTTGGCGCTCATGAAGTACGTGGACTGAGGTTCGTCGGGAGGCCCCACGAACGGGGGCCCCCAGCCGCGGCTGTCGTCGCCGTGCCCGGGAGTCTCGACCTTGATCACCCGGGCGCCGAGGTCGCCGAGCATCATGGCCGCGTGCGGTCCGGCAAGGGCGCGGGTCAGGTCGATGACCACGAGATCGCTGAGCAGGTCGGCCATCCCGCCATCCTGCCTGAGGTGTGCACTCGGCCTACGTCGAGGGGTGACACCTCGCGACTCAAGCTGGCCCTCCACGTTTGCCTAGTTCACAAGCCAGGTGGCTTGTGAACTAGGCAAACGTGCCTTGGGGACGTGGTATCTGCCTTGGGAGCCAAGTCTGATGCGCTCAGAACGCCAGCGGCCCGGCCAGGTCGAGCGTGCGCGGCCGGCGCCTCTCGACGACGCGGTCAGCGAGTCCGTCGGTCGTCGATGCGTTTGGCCTTGCCCAGTGAGCGTTCGAGGGCATGGGGTTCGGTCACCTCGACGTCCACGGTGACGCCGACGTTGTCCTTGACAAGCGCGACGAGCCGACGCGCCAGCACCGCGCGGGCATCCTCCGGCACGCCGTCATGCGCCTCCACCCGAACGGTCAGCTCATCCATCCGTCCCGGCCGGGTCAGCACACACACGTAGTGGGGGGTCAGGCCGTCGACCTTCAGCAGCTGCTCCTCGATCTGCGTCGGGAACACGTTGACGCCACGGACGATCATCATGTCATCCGTGCGTCCCGTCACCTTCTCCATCCGACGGTATGACGGGCGGGCCGTCCCCGGAAGCAGCCGGGTCAGGTCCCGGGTGCGATAGCGGATCACCGGCATCGCCTGCTTGGTCAACGAGGTGAAGACGAGCTCGCCCTCCTCACCGGCGGGCAGCACCTCGCCGCTGACCGGATCGATGACCTCGGGATAGAAGTGGTCCTCCCAGATGTGCAGACCGTCCTTAGTCTCGACGCACTCCTGTGCGACGCCCGGCCCCATCACTTCGCTCAGCCCGTAGATGTCGACAGCGTCCATCGCGCAACGCTGCTCGATCTCACGGCGCATCTCGTCGGTCCACGGCTCTGCGCCGAAGATCCCGATCTCGAGCGACGTGCTCGCCGGATCGATCCCCTGCCGCTCCATCTCGTCGACGATGGCCAGGAAGTACGACGGCGTGACCATGATGATGCGGGGGCGCAAGTCAGTGATGAGCTGCACCTGACGCTCGGTCATGCCACCGCTGACCGGGATCACCGTGCAGCCGAGTTGTTCGGCGCCATAGTGGGCGCCCAACCCCCCGGTGAAGAGGCCGTAGCCGTAGGCCACGTGGACGACGTCACCCGCCCGCCCACCGGCTGCCCGGATCGACCGGGCCACGACGTCGGACCACACGTCGAGGTCTCCCGCGGTGTAGCCCACGACGGTGGGCCGCCCCGTCGTGCCGCTGGAGGCATGCACGCGTGCAACCTCGTCGCGCGGAACGGCGAACATGCCGAACGGATAGTTGTCCCGCAGGTCTGCCTTGGTGGTGAACGGGAACTGCGCCAGATCGGCAAGGTCCCGCAGCGCCTCGGGTTTGACGCCCGCCGCGTCGAAGGCGGACCGGTAGTGCGGGACGTTGGCGTAGACATGGTGGAGCGTCATACGCAGTCGATCGAGCTGGTGGCCCCGAAGCTCGTCGAGTGACCACCGTTCGGCGTCGTCCCAGAGGTCGGGCGGTGTGGAGAGTGCCGGTCCGCCGGTCACGTCGCCGGCCCCGCTCGGCGGGCGCTTGCGGTGTCGACGAGCGCTCCACCGATCGTGCGGCTGCGCCCGCGGAACTCCGCGATCACCTCGCCATCAGCGGTGTCCTTGGTGACGCGGATGTCGTAGATGCCGTTGCGGCCGAACCGATGGCGTTCGGTGGCCACCGCCACCAGGCGGTCTCCGCGATGGGCCGGTGCGGCGAAGACGATGTCGCAGGCCTGGGCGACGGTGCGTTCGTTGCGGGAGTTGCAGGCGAATGCGAAAGCCGAGTCGGCCAGCGCGAAGATGAACCCGCCGTGGACCGTTCCGTGGCCGTTGGTCATGTCGTCGCGCACGGGCATCGACAAGGTCGCAGCACCGGTTGTCACCGTGTCGAGGGTCATCCCCAGCTGACGGGATGCCTCGTCGTCCTTCCACATCACGTCGGCACAGGCTTGCGCCAGCTCGTCCGGGGTCACAGCACCTTCTCCAACATCACGGTCTCGTGGCCGTCGAGCTGGACGAGATAGCCCACCTCGACATACCCGCGGTTGGCGTGGAAGGCCAGCGACTCGAGGTTCGGCGGATCAGAGTTGACCTCGCAGACCATCCGTCCGTGCTCCTTTGCAGAGGATTCCAGCTCGTCGTAGAGCGCGCTGGCAATCCCACGCCGTCGGAACGCCGACGAGACAGCGATCCTGTCCAGGTACAGGAAGTCGTCGAAGCGATCCCCGTGCCACGCGTAGTTGATCGACTCGTACGCCGTCCCTGGGGCATAGGCGATGGCGAACCCGGCCACGGCGGCGTCCAGCTCCACGACCAGCACGTACGCCGCGAGGTCCCGATGCGTCACGAGGCCAGCTTCGTCCAGTGGGCTCAACGCCCAGACCGACTCATCGTTGAGCGCCAGCACGGCTTGGATGTCACCGTCGTCAATTGGACGAATCAGCATGCCAGAACTCTCTCACGGGGCCTGTGCAGACACCGCGCATGCCACCGTCACCCCCGGCCGCCCAGCTTCTGTGCGCGCGCGTTCAGGTAGCGCTGTTCGGGCAGGCTCGTCGTCAGTCGGGCCGCGATGGTGAAGCTGGCGTGTGCCGCCTGCCTGTCTCCCCCGAGCTCGAGCAGGTGGGCGCGCACCGCGTGCAGACGATGGTGCCGTGCCATCCGCTGGTCGCGCTCCAACACCTCGAGCAACGCGAGTCCGGCCGCAGGACCGTCCACCATGGCAGCGGCGACGGCGCGGTTGAGCGTCACCATGGGGTTGGGGGCGACACGCTCGAGCAAGGTGTACAGAGCCAGAATCTGCCTCCAGTCGGTCGCATCTGCGGTCTTCGCCTCCGCATGGATCGCCGCGATGGCCGCCTGCAGCTGGTAGGGACCGATCGGTCCGCGCGCAAGCACATCCGAGATGAGCTCGACGCCCTCGTCGATGAGCTCCGAGTCCCACGCGGTGCGGTCCTGTTGATCGAGTGGCACCAGAGCTCCGTCTGCTCCTGTCCGGGCCGGGCGACGCGCATCCGTCAGCAGCATCAGGGCGAGCAGGCCGGTCACCTCGCCGTCATCACCCCCGAGCGCGTGCGCCGTCCGCGTGAGCCTGATCGCTTCCTGTGTGAGGTGGAGGCTCTGCAGCGCCGCACCGGTTGTGGCCGTGTAGCCCTCGTTGAAGATGAGGTAGAGGACATGCAGCACGGCGGTCATCCGGTCGACACGCTCGTCCTCCGGCGGCATACAGAAGCGGGCGCCTGCATCCTTGATGCGTTGCTTCGCGCGGCTGATTCGCTGCGCCATCGTCGCCTCCGGGACCATGAACGCCCGGGCGATCTGCTCGGTCGTCAGCCCTCCCACGGCCCGAAGCGTGAGAGCCACCTGCGACGTGGGTGTCAGGGCGGGATGACAGCACAGCAGCAGCAGCGGCAGGGTGTCTTCGCGGTCCGCCACATCGTGCTCGTCCGCGGCGGCGGAGACGCGCTGATCGCTCGGCACCATCGAGGCGACGCTCGACTCGCGTCGATGGCGTGCCTGATCACTCCGCGCCTGGTCGATGAGCTTGCGGGAGGCCACGCGGATGAGCCAGGCCCGCGGATCGTCCGGCACACCTTCGTCGGGCCATTGCTTCGCGGCCGCCAGCAGGGCCTCCTGTACCGCATCCTCGGCCGTCCCGAAGTCGCCGTACCGTCGGACCAACGCACCCAGGACCTGGGGCGTCAGCTGTCGCCACAGGTCCTCAGAAGCGACGTCCGCAGTCACATCTCTTGCCCGGCAGACTCCATGATGGGTCGCAGCTCGACCGCGCTGAAACGT
>JANLYC010000557.1:0-4188 GCA_031365435.1 Nocardioidaceae bacterium | reverse complement strand
GCCTTGGCCTGGACGAACGCCTCGGACGCCCCACCGGTCCAGTCCAAGCGCCATCGCCACCCCGAGAGGGATCGTGATCACCGTGACGAGGACGCCGAGCCACAGGGTATGAGTGAGGGCCGAGTGCAGACTGGCGTCGCTCCACACCGAACGCAGGTCGTCGCCGTAGTACCAACGCGTCGAAAAGCCTTGCCAGGTTGTCCGGGAGCGACCCGCGTTGAACGAGAACAGGACGGCGATCAGTACGGGTAGAAGTGACCAGACGACGTAGAGAAGCGTCAGCCCGAGCAGGATGCGAGGCTTTCGCCAGGGGTCGCGCCACCATCCGAACAGCCCCTTCGGCGACGGTCGGTTCCCGGCGCGCCCCTGCAGTACGCCGGTCACGACTTCACGTCCGCGGCGTTCCGGCCCGCACGTACGTACATCACCATCGGCACGATGGACACCAGCACGATCAGGAGCACGAAGGCTCCTGCCTGGCCGGTCTGACCCGGTTGCAGGACCGAGTTGTTGATGAGGTTGCCGACCATCGAGGTATCAGGTGATCCTGACAGGAGGTCGTTGGTGAAGTAGTCGCCGAGCATGGGCAAGGACGTCACCAGCACCGAAACCACCACCGCCTGACGACTCAATGGCCAGGTCACCCGGCGGAACGTCTCGAACCGGCTTGCGCCGAGATCACGTGCCGCCTCGAGGGTGGCGGTGGGAATGCGGTCAAGACCCGCATACAACGGCAGGATCATGTACGGCACATAGCCGTAGACCAGTCCCAGGATGACTGTGGACGGCCGCCCCGACAACCAACTGGTGTGCACGTCGAAGAATCCCCCGAAGCTCAGCGCCTTGTTGAGCAGCCCCTCGTTCTGCAGGAGGTTCACCCAGGCGAGCAGCCGCATCATGTAGGAGATCCAGAAAGGCGCGATCAACGCAGCGAGCAACACCCCGCGGTAGGGCCCGGCGAACCGCGCGGTGTAGTACGCGACCGGATAGGCGATCAGCAGGCAGAGCAGGCTGGCGATCGTGACGTAGACAACCGTGCGGACCAGCGCCGGACCGAAGAAGCCATTGGCACCCACGATGTGGTCGAGCACGAAGTTGAACTGCGTGGTGTCCCAATGCACCGGGTTCCAGATCGGCACCGGCTGTCGGAGGATCGGGTCGACGGTGCCGAAGAGGATGGCCAGGACGAGGTACATCGGGGCGACGAAGAAGAGGGCCAGCCAAAGGGTGCCTGGCAACGCGAGGAGGGGCCACAGCCGTCCCGACCGGGGCCCGCGGCCCCTCTCAGCCACCGGCCTTGAACTCCTGCCAGACCTGATGCCACTCGGTGTCAGTCGCGGCGGGCAGCTGCAGCAGCCGTAAGCCGTCCTTGAAGTAGCTCTCGAGCACAGTTGCGCTGGCGATGTTGTCGGGGAGGTAGCCGTCCTTGACGAGCGACTCCGGAGAGATGCTCGTCAGCGGCGGTTGGTAGCCGGTGAAGCCGAAGTTCTCGATCGAGTTCGCGTCGTCGAGCAGGTAGTTGATGAAGAAGTGGGCGGCCACCGGGTTCTGGCCCTGCGCCAGCACCACGAGGAGGTCGTTGTCGACCATGCCCCGACCGTCGGAGGGGAACCAGAAGCGCAGGATGTCGGCCGACTGCCCCTTGGGCAGGTAGTACTGAGCATTGACGATGTCGCCTGACCACATCTCCGACAACCCGAACTGTCCCGCCGGCAGGTCGGTGTACATGGACACGGTCACGCGCGGCTTGGTCTGCTTGCGAAGGTCCAACAGCTGCGTGCGGATCAGGGCGATGTCGTCGGAGCTCGTGGTGTTGAGGTCGTAGATGCCATTGCGGAGCAGGACCATCGCCATCGTGGTGTGGAAGTCGTCGATGACTGCGAGATCGCCCGAGTACTGCGGGTCCCAGAGCGCGTCGTACGGGTTGTCCAGGGCACCGATGTCCTCGCTGATCAGGTCCGTCCGCCAGCCGATGCCAGTGGTGTAGACGGTGTAGGGAACCGAGTACTCCCAGCCCTGGTCGTACCACGGGTCGAGGAAAGCCGGCCACACGTTGGCGATGTTGGGGATGTAGTCGTGGTTCAGCGGACGGAGCAAGTCGGCTTGCACGAGCCTGCCGAGCGAGTCGTAGCTGGGCAGGTAGATGTCGAACTGCAGATCTCCCGACGCGACCTTGGTCAGGGCTTCGTCAGCGTCGTTGAAGGTCGAGAGCCGGACGTCGACACCGAACTCCTTCTCGAAGGCCTTGATGACTCCTGGCGACATGAAGTCGGCGTAGTTGTAGATCCGGAGTGTGCTCCCCTTCTCGGGCATGAGACCGGACTTGATCGGCGGGTTCTTGGTGCTGATCGGCCACTTGACGGGTTTGTCCGGTCTGGGAATCGTCTCCTTGACTCCCCCGGGTGACGTGCCGGAAGCGTTCCCGCAGGCGGACAACAGGCCAGCCATCCCCGGCATGGCGATACCGGCCAGCGCCGCCTTCAGGAGCGTCCGGCGGCTGAGCCCGCGAGCCAACGACGCCCGCGGAATGAACGCTGGATCGGCCGGGCGGTCGGGGCGTCTCAACGACGCCATGGCAACACTCCTCACCAACTCGAGTCCTTGTCCGTTCTGTTCACGGTCGCATAGACTGAACGATCAGTCAACGACACTCTGACCGACTGTGTCCGCATCGTTCTCCACGACTACGAGGAGTCTCCGTGACCGCGTCGACGACGCACACCATCCGAAGTTCTGCCCTCGACGCGGTCATCGCGGAGGAGACCCGAGTCTTTGTCGGGCGCCAGCCACGCAGCCACGAGGCGGCGGCCCGGGCCAGGCATGTCCTCCCTGGTGGGGCGACCTCCAACTGGCAGATCGCCGAGCCGCAAGCGGTCTGGATGAGTCGCGGGCTGGGACCCCGCGTCTTCGATGTCGACGGCTGCGAGTACAGCGACTTCCACGGGGGGTACGGCGTCAACCTGGTCGGCCACGCGCACCCGGCGATCGTCGAAGCAGTCAGCTCTCGGGTCCGACAGGGCACCCACTTCGCCCAACCCACCGAAGACGCGCTGATCGTCGCCGAGAACCTCGCCGCCCGCTTCGGACTCCCCCAGTGGCGCTTCGCCAACTCCGGCACCGAGGCGACGATGGACGCCGTGCACCTGATGCGGGCGTACACAGAGCGCGACCTGATCATCAAGGTCGAGGGGTGCTATCACGGCCACCACGACTCCGTGCAGGTGTCAGTGCTCCCCGAGGCCGACGAGGTCGGTCCCGTGGACGCGCCTGCCCGCGTCGCGGGGAACAGCGGTATCCCCCACCAGATCCGTGACCTTGTCTGTGTCGTGGGCTTCAACGACCTCGCCGCCGTCGAACGGATGCTGACCTCGCACCCCGGCCAGATCGCGGGCATGATCGTGGAGCCCATCATGATGAACGCCGGGATCATCCATCCCGATCCGGGTTACCTGGCCGGCCTGCGGGACCTGCTGCACGCGCACGGTGCCCTGCTGACGTTCGACGAGGTGAAGACCGGGCTGACCGTCGGCCCCGGCGGTGTCACCCGGCTGCACGGCGTGCACTCCGACCTGATCTGCCTGGCCAAGGCGATGGGGGGCGGCATCTCGACGGCTGCGATCGGGGGCACCGACGAGGTCATGGGGCTCATCGCCGATGGTCGCTACGAACAAGTGGGCACCTTCAACGGCAACCCGCTCGCCATGGCGGCCGCGCGAGCCACCCTGACCGAGATCATGGACGACACGGCGTACGAGCACATCGCCGCGCTGCGCGAGCGGATGACGACCGGCATCCAGGCAGTCATCGAGCAGCACCAGCTCCCCTGGCACGTGACCACGGCAGGCGCGAAAGGCTGCATCACGTTCCTGGCCGAGCCCACCCGCAACCTCCGTGACTTCCTCACCATCGATGACCGCTACGGCCACGCCCACTGGTTGGTTCAGCACAATGGCGGCGTGTTCCTGCCCCCGTGGGGCAAGATCGAGCAATGGCTGATCTCCGTCCAGCACACGACAGCGGACGTCGACCGCTTCGTGAGCAACGTGTCGAGGCTGGCGGATCGCCTGGTCAACGTCCCGGACGAGGGATGACACGATGACCGGGCTCGGCCAGCTGAGCATCAAGAACCTCGTCAAGCGCTTCGACGAGGCAGTGGCCGTGGACCGACTCGGCCTGGAGATCGGCGCC
>JANLYC010000538.1:0-2255 GCA_031365435.1 Nocardioidaceae bacterium | reverse complement strand
GCAGCGCGAGCTGCGGCTGCCGGTGGACGACAGCGGTCTACGTCGTGGGATGCGTCCATCCGACGCCGAGGTCCTGACCGATGCCGAGGTTCTGACCGACGGCGTTCCCGAGCCGGTCGAATGAGCGACGCGGCCGACCGGCTCGTCGACGTCGACGAGTCGTGGCCGGTGGTGTCGAGCGAGGTCGAGAGCGAGGGCGCGATCGTCTCCGTGTACTCGGAGGTGATCCGGGCTCCCGACGGTGAGACCTTCACCCGCCAGGTCGTCCGACATCCCGGAGCGGTGGCTGTCGTCGCTGTGGACGACGACGACAGAGTGCTCGTGCTGAGCCAGTACCGTCACCCCGTCAGGCAGCGCCTGGTCGAGCTGCCGGCCGGTCTGCTCGACGTCCCGGGCGAGGATCCGCAGGTCGCAGCCGCGCGGGAGCTGGCCGAGGAGGCGCTGCTCTCGGCTCGACGATGGAACGTGCTCATCGATCTGCTGACGTCCCCCGGCATCCACGACGAGGCGGTGCGGATCTATCTGGCGGAGGGCCTCAGCGAGGTGACTGCGCCAGCCGGCTTCACGGCAGCGCACGAGGAGGCGCACATGGCTCGGTACTGGGTCCCCTTGGATCAGCTGGTGGCCGGCATCCTCGCAGGGGACATCAAGGATGGCCTGACGGTGTCGGGATCGCTCGCATTGTGGGCCCTTCGCCACGAAAACAGGGGTAGAGCACCCTCGTGACTTCGAATATCGTGGTAGCGACCGGGTGGAAGCGGCCCGCGTCGATGCAGTAAGTTGCGCAGGCACGGTTCAACGGAGATCCGGCGTCGGAAAGAGTGAGGCAGATGAAGGTCGGCGTACCCAAGGAAGTCAAGAACCACGAGTACCGGGTGGCGATCACCCCGGCCGGCGTGCACGAGCTGGCCACCCGCGGCCACGAGGTGTACGTGCAGGCCAACGCGGGTCTCGGCAGCTCGATCCAGGACGACCAGTACGTCTCGGCCGGGGCCACGATCCTGCCGACCGCTGACGCCGTCTGGGAGACCGGCGACCTGATCCTCAAGGTCAAGGAGCCGATTGCCGAGGAGTACCACCGGATGCGCGAGGGGCAGGTCCTGTTCACCTACCTGCACCTGGCTGCCTCCCGCGACTGCACCGATGCGCTGCTCAAGCAGGGCGTCACCGCGATCGCCTACGAGACCGTACAGACGCCGGACGGCGCTTTGCCGCTGCTCGCGCCGATGAGTGAGGTCGCCGGCCGCCTCGCGCCTCAGTGCGGCGCCTACCACCTGATGCGCCAGGGCGGTGGCCGCGGCGTGCTCATGGGCGGTGTCTCCGGCGTGTACGCCGCGAAGGTCGTCGTCATCGGTGCCGGCGTCTCCGGCATGAACGCCGCCGCCATCGCGCTGGGCATGCAGGCCGAGGTGCTGCTGCTCGACCGCAACATCGAGCGACTGCGGCAGGCCGACCGGATCTACCAGGGTCACCTGCAGACCGTGGCCTCCAACACCTTCGAGGTCGAGCAGGCCGTGCTCGACGCTGACCTCGTGATCGGGGCGGTCCTGGTGCCTGGTGCCAAGGCTCCGACCCTGGTCTCCAACGACCTCGTCTCGCGGATGAAGCCGGGCTCGGTGCTCGTCGACATCTCGATCGACCAGGGCGGCTGCTTCGAGGACTCCCGGCCGACCACGCATGCCGAGCCGACGTACCAGGTGCACAACTCGGTGTTCTACTGCGTCGCCAACATGCCGGGCGCCGTGCCGCACACGTCGACGTACGCACTGACGAACGTGACCTTGCCCTATGCCGCGTCGCTGGCGGACAAGGGATGGAAGCAGGCGTTGCTCGACGACCACTCGCTGGCGCTGGGCCTGAACACCCACCAGGGCGAGCTGACGTACGAACCGGTGGCGACAGCGCACGGTCTCGACCATCGGAGCCTCGACTCGGCCCTGGCCTGAGCTGTGGTGGTGTGAAGGGCGCCGTGGACCGCGATGACGGCTCCATGACTGCGCAGACGAGCGACCTGGTCCGCGCCGTACGCACCTACCTCGACCACCTGGGAGTCGAGCGTGGGCTGGCGACGAACACGCTGTCGTCCTACCGGCGGGACCTGCGCCGCTACGTCGCGTTCCTCACCGGACGCGGTGTCGCCAACGTGGCCGACGTCTCCGAGGGGACCGTCAGCGAGTTCCTCATGTACCTGCGTGAGGGGGATACCGACCACCCGGCGCTCAGTGCGGCGTCGGCCGCGCGCACCGTGGTGGCGG
>JANLYC010000524.1:0-1900 GCA_031365435.1 Nocardioidaceae bacterium | reverse complement strand
CCGACGAGCCTCGGGCGAGGTCGGCGAAGAGCTGGTCGCCCAGATCGCTCAGGGCCTTCGCGCGCACCTCGACCGGTGCCGGGCCGAGGTCGTCGACGATGTCGTCGGCATGGCGGCAGAACGCGTAGAGCGCCCACACGTGGTGGCGCTTCACCCTGGGCAGGGCGAAGGTCGACAAGTAGTAGGTGGTGCCGTAGCGCTTGTTGAGGACGCGGCACCTGGCGTAGCTCTCATCGAGGGTGAGGGTCACCGGGTCCCCATCGCCGACACGCGCTCGGCGGCCAGCATCCCCGACACGAGCACCATCGGAACCCCAACCCCCGGAAGCGTGCTCGACCCCGCGAACACGAGGCCGGGCGCTCGCTTGTCGAGGTTGCCGGGTCGGAACGGCCCGGTCTGGAAGAACTTGTGCGACAGCGCGAACGGCGTGCCGCGCTCCATGCCCTGGGCTTCCCAGTCGAGGGGGTCGACGAGCTCCTCGACGTCGATGGTGCTGGGGTAGCCGAGCCGCACGAGGTGACCTTCGAGGTCGTCGCGGGCCCGGGCCCGCTCACGCGTGCAGTCGACCCGGCCATCGAGGTTGGGCGGGGGCTCGAGCACGTAGAGCGTGTGGCCGCCGGCCGGTGCCATCGACGGTTCCTGGAGCGACGGCACGCTCACCAGCAGCGACGGATCGGGCATCCGCACGCCGTCCTTCAGGATCGCCCTGAAGGCGCCGTCCCACTGGCGTCCGAAGTGGATGTTGTGGTGCTCGGTGCCCGCCGGCAGCTCGCCTCGCACGCCCACGTGCCACACCAAGGCCGAGGGCGAGTAGGTGCCCCTCCGAGCCACGCGCGGTGCCTCGAGCCCCGGCAGCAGGGTGCGGTAGACCACCGGCAGGTCGGGGTTGGCGACCCCTGCGGTGGCCGACAGCACCTCGCCCCCTTCGAGGCGCACGCCCTGCACCGGGCCGCGGCTGCCGTGCTGGAGGAGGATGCGCTCGACCCGCGCGTCGTAGCGAATCTTCGCGCCGGCCCGCTCCGCCGCCGTGGCCAGGGCCACGGGCAGCGCATGCATCCCGCCGACCGGCACGAACACGCCGTTGACGCTGTCCATGTAGGTGATCACCGCGTAGATCGCCAGCGCTTCATAGGGCGCCAGCCCGGCGTACATCGCCTGGAAGCTGAAGATCCGGTGCAGGCGCTCGTCGTCGAAGTAGCCGCTCACCACCTTGGCGAGGCGACGGAAGGCGCCGAGCCGCACCAGCTCCAGCGCCGGGCGCAGCGGGGTGGCGAGGTCGAGCACGGAGTCGAAGCTGCGCTCGATGAACCACGGCATCTCGATCTCGTAGAGGCGCTTGAGCCACTCGCAGAACCGCCCGAACTCGGCTGCCTCCTTGGGCCCGCAGACCGTGCGGATCTCCTCGGTCATCGCCTCCAGGCCATGGCGCACTCGGAGCTCGCTGCCATCCGCGTAGCACGCCCGGTACATCGGGTCGACGGGTCGAAGCGTGAGCAGGTCGGCACCGTCGACGCCCGCGGCCGCAAAGCATCGGTCGATGAGGTGCGGCATGGTGAGCACGCTCGGCCCCGTGTCGAACCGATAGCCCCCGCGACTCAGCGAGCCAGCCCGGCCCCCTGGGATCGAGGTGGCCTCGACCACCGTGACATCGTGGCCCGCGCCAGCGAGGTGACAGGCCGCCGCCAGACCGCCCAAGCCGGCACCGACGATGACGACCTGCTGATGCGGCATCTGCCCAGGCTAATGGCGAGTTCGACCGGAGCTCGTGGAGACCGAGCTCAGCGCACGTGAGCGCTGTACACGGGGAGGTCGAGGTAGGTGAGCACACCGGGATCGGCCTTCACGACGTGTGGGATCGCGTTCACCACGTGCATGGCGGTGGCGAGGCAGCCGGCGTGGT
>JANLYC010000484.1:0-1609 GCA_031365435.1 Nocardioidaceae bacterium | reverse complement strand
GAGCTCAGCTACGAGGTGGGGGCCGTCAAGCTCCACGCCGTCGCGGAGTACCGCCGCAACTCGGGCGAGGGCGGACACGTCCTCACGACGGTCGGGCGGATCATCTACAACGACCGCATCGAGCGGGCCCTGATGGAGGCGCTCGGCGACGTCTACGACCCCGCCGACTACGACTTCGTCAACCAGTCGATGCGCAAGAAGGACACCGTCAAGGTCATCGACGCCCTGGTGCAGCGCTACGGCGCGGCGCCGGTCGCGCTGGTCCTCGACGCGTTCAAGGACCTCGGGTTCAAGTTCGCGACGCAGGCCGGCATCACGATCTCCAAGAACGACGTCGTGATCCCGCCGGACAAGCAGGAGATCCTCAAGGGCTACGAGGGCGAGGTCGCCGAGATCCAGGACCAGTACGACATGGGCCTGATCACGCAGGAGGAGCGCCACGAGGCGGTCGTCGACAAGTGGACGGCGGCCACCGAGGAGGTGGCTCAGGCGATGGAGAAGAACTTCGACAGCCTGAACCCCATCTTCATGATGGCCAACTCCGGCGCCCGCGGCTCGATGAAGCAGATCCGCCAGCTGGCGGGCATGCGCGGCCTGATGGCCAACCCGAAGGGCGAGATCATCGAGCGGCCGATCAAGGCCAACTTCATGGAGGGCCTGACGGTCCTGGAGTACTTCATCTCCACCCACGGCGCCCGCAAGGGCCTCGCGGACACCGCCCTGCGTACCGCCGACTCGGGCTACCTCACCCGGCGCCTGGTCGACGTCGCGCAGGACGTCATCATCCGCGAGCCGGACTGCGGCACCGAGGGCTTCATCGAGCTCAAGGTCCGCACCGACCAGGGTGAGCCCAACGACAACCTCGTCGGACGCATCGCGGCCGACGAGATCGCCACCAAGCGCAGCCGCGTGATCGTGGAGAAGGGCGCCGAGATCGACCGCGCCGAGCTGGCGGACATCTACGAGTCCCTCGACGAGGACGCGTGGGTCCCGGTCCGCTCGGTCATGAAGTGCGAGGCCGTCACCGGCGTGTGCCAGGCCTGCTACGGCCGGGCCATGGCGACCGGCAAGACCGCCCAGATCGGCGACGCGGTGGGCATCGTGGCCGCTCAGTCGATCGGCGAGCCGGGCACGCAGCTGACCATGCGTACGTTCCACACCGGCGGCGTCGCCGGCGCGGACATCACGCACGGCCTGCCGCGTGTCGTGGAGCTGTTCGAGGCGCGTAAGCCGAAGGGCCTCGCGCAGATCACCGAGCACGACGGCACGGTGGGGATCGAGGAGACCGACAAGGCTCTGACGGTCGTCATCACCGACGCCGCCGGCGAGGAGCACCGCCACACGTTCCCCCGCCGCACGCGCCTGTTCGTCAGCGAGGGCGACAAGGTCGACGCGGGCAAGCAGCTCAACGAGGGCTCGCTGTACCCGCACGACCTGCTCAAGCTCCGCGGCCGGACCGAGACCGAGCGCTACCTCGTCAAGGAGGTGCAGGAGGTCTACAAGTCCCAGGGCGTGGACATCAACGACAAGCACATCGAGCTGATCGTCCGCCAGATGCTCAAGAAGGTCCGCGTCGACCAGAAGGGCGACACGGGCTACCTGCCCGGGC
>JANLYC010000467.1:0-8362 GCA_031365435.1 Nocardioidaceae bacterium | reverse complement strand
GGGGTCGCGAACGCGACCCTGGTGGTCACCGTCGACGAAGGCAAGCTGCGTGCCGGAGCCGGGCAAGCACTCCTCGACACCGGCGGCAGCGTCTCGATCTCTGAGGTCCGCCGGCTCGCGTGCAACGCCGCCATCCTGCCGATGGTTCTATCCGGTGAGTCGCGGGTCCTCGATCTCGGCACCAGCCGACGCCTGTTCGACCGCTACCAACGCCTCGCCCTGGCCACCCGCGACCGTGGCTGCATCTTCCCCGGCTGCGAACGACCACCCGCCTGGACCGAGGCACATCACCGGATCCCCTGGAGCCACGGCGGGGCCACCGACCTCGACAACGGATGCCTCCTGTGCAGCTTCCACCACCACCTCATCCACCAAGGCGAATGGGAACTGACCCTCGCACCGGACGGCATCACCGACGTCATCCCACCCGCCCGGATCGACCCCGAGCGAAGACCCATCCGCCACCAACGCTTCAAACCCCGACGAGAATGATGGGTCCCGCCGGACGTCGCCCAGTCTCACTGACGCCAGCTGTCCGGCGGACCCTACTACCGCGACCCCCACCGCTAGCCGCCTCCGGGCTGTCGAGCAGGTCTTCGGACCAGCAGAGCTCCGACCGTTTGAGCGTGCCCGGCGAAGCACGCGTCAGCGTTGAGGTCGCATCTCCAGCAGGACGTATGGGTGACTCCGAGCCCGGTCCGGCAACCGTGCGAGAGTGACGCGCATGAGCGACACTCCTGAGTTGATGCACAGGTTCTGGGGCATCCGCCCGGCCGATGTGAAGCCGCTTGGCCACGGCATGAACTCCGAGACCTGGATGGTCGAGCATCATGGATCGGCCTACGTGGCCAAGCGCGTCCCCCTGACCGCCACCGCTGAGCTGGTCGCAGGCTGCGAGATCGCCTCGGCGCTCGCCGACGCCGGGTTTGCCACGGGACGGCCGGTGCCCACCACCGACGGCAGGCTCGTCCTGGCCGACCATGCTCTGGCGTTGCTCGAACATGTGCCTGGCCGAGAGCTGGAGGGCGAGACTGACGAGGAACAGCGCTGGATCGCAACCACACTGGCTGGCGTCCACGTCGCTGGCAGCCCAGCCAGCGGTCCCAGCACGGCTGCCTTCGCGGCGGACTGGCTATCTCCACCGGGACGAGCTGTCGAAGCTCATCCGTGGCTCACTCCGGCCATCACGGCAGTGCGCGCCGAGACCGACCCCATGACCGTCACCTGGTCTGTGTTGCACGGCGATCCGTCACCCGAAGCGTTCCGACACGACGACAGCACCGGAGTCACCGGTCTGATCGACTGGACAGGGGCCAGGCGGGGTCCTGTCCTCTACGACGTTGCCTCTGCCGTGATGTACCTGGGTGGGCCAGACCGCGCAACCGCGTTCCTCACCGCCTACCGGACACACGGGCCTCTCGGCACTGTCGAAGTGCAGTTGCTCGACGCCTTCCGACGATTCCGGTGGGTGGTGCAGGCCGTGTACTTTGCCAAGCGTTTGGCTGTGCGCGACCTGACCGGAGTGGCGGACCAGGCCGACAACTGGAAGGGGCTCAACGATGCCCGGCGCGGCCTGGCCGAGCTCGGCCTCGACACCGCCTAGATCCGCACGCCCGGATGTGGGATGTCGCGCGTGCCGCCGTCCGATGGTTCTGGGGGGCGCGGTCAGTCTGTCGAGAACCGTTCCCAGGCAGCCTGTCGACTCACGCCGAGCGCGTGTCCGATCTCCTCCCAGCTCACCCCCTGCTTGCGCGCGGCCTTGACGGCCTTTCGTTGCCAGCGTTCGAGGCTCCGGCTTCCTTCGCGGATCCCAGCGATCAGCTTGAGCGGATCCGCCCTCCAATCGCCGTCGATAGTCAGAGTTGATTCGACCCTTACCTCGTCTGTCTGCATCTCTTTCATGCGTCAAGCATCCCTGACAACCAGTCGTGCGTCAAGACTCCTTGACGGATCGAGTGTCGTGGCTCCACCGCAGTCATGCCAACCGCGACGGTCACGAGATGGCAGCCTTCACCAGGCTCACGACCTTCTTCTCGACCGTCGGGCTCCACTGCTGGAGGGCGTACGACACAGGCCACAAGTCGCCGTCGTCGAGGTTGGCGGAGTCCTGGAAGCCCAGGGTCGAGTACCGGTAGTTGAACTTGCCCGAGTCCTGGAAGAAGATGACGGCCTTGCCGTCCTCGTTCGCGTAAGCCGGCATCCCGTACCAGGTCTTCGGAGACAGCTCCGGAGCGGTGGACGTCACGGCCATGTGGACGCGCTCGGCGAGGGCACGGTCCTCCGGCTTCATCTTCGCGATGGCGTCGAGGACAGCCTGCAGCCCGTCGGCCTTCTTGGCGCCCTTCTTGCCCTCGGCGCGCAGCTCGTCAGCGCGCGCCTTCATGGCGGCGCGCTCTTCGACGCTGAAGCCGACGGACTCGACCTTGGAGTTCTTCGCGGGCATTCTCAAACTGCCTTTCGGTGCTGGGGTCGCGGCGGATGCTGCTCATCTCATCAAAGGCTAGGCCCGGCGAGGTCCATGACGCTTCTCGATTCCTGATCGAATCGGGCGCAGCCCAGCCCCAGGGGCCGCTCCGGCTCGTCCGTGGAAGCCACGCTGAGCCGTGTCTTGGTGCCCCGCGCGACCTCCTACGAGGAGGCGGCTTCGGCGATGTCGCGACGGTACTGCGCACCATCGAAGGCGATCGCGTCCACCCCCTGATAGGCGTGAACCCGCGCCGCAGCGAGGTCCGGTCCGATCCCTGTCACCGCCAACACGCGACCGCCGGACGTCGTGAGGCCGGCTGCCTCGGCCGTCGTACCAGCGTGGAAGACGGCCACCCCCGACTCCTCGGCCGTGTCGATCCCGCGGATGGCGTCGCGGGACCGCGGTGCCTCCGGGTATCCGTGCGCAGCCATGACGACCGCCACCGCCGCTGCCTGCTTCCAGCGGAGGGGACCGACGGACGACAGCCGACCGAGCGCGGCCGCGTGCAGCACCTGGCCGAGCGGTGTCTCGAGCAGCACGAGCAACGCCTGCGTCTCGGGGTCGCCGAAGCGAGCGTTGAACTCCACGACACGAAGGCCGCGGGACGTGAGGGCGAGACCGGCATACAGCAGGCCGACGAAGGGCGTCCCCCGCCGCGCGAGCTCGTCGACCGCCGGCGCGATGACCCGCGTCACGACGTCATCGACGAGGTCGGCGGGCGCCCACGGGAGCGGCGTGTACGCACCCATGCCGCCGGTGTTCGGGCCCACGTCGCCGTCGCCGAGGCGCTTGAAGTCCTGCGCAGGTTGCATGGGCAGCACATCGACGCCATCACAGATCGCGAACAGCGAGACCTCCGGACCGTCGAGGAACTCTTCGATGACGACGCTGTCGCAGGCGACGGCGTGGGCAAGCGCCGCCTCTCGGTCGTCCGTGACCACCACGCCCTTGCCTGCCGCAAGGCCGTCGTCCTTGACGACGTACGGCGGACCGAACATGTCGAGCGCGTCAGCCGCCTCGGCCTCCGTGACACACACTCTGGCCATGGCAGTCGGGATCCCGGCCGCGGCCATCACGTCCTTGGCAAAGGCTTTCGAGCCCTCGATCCGCGCCGCGGAACGGCTCGGGCCGAAGCAGGCGATGCCCACGGCCCGTATGTCGTCCGCCACCCCGGCGACCAGCGGCGCCTCGGGACCGACGACGACGAGGTCGACCCGCAGCTCGGTGGCCAGCCGCGCGACTGCGGTCCCGTCGAGGGGGTCGACCGGGTGGCACGCGGCCACGACGGCGATGCCTGGGTTGCCGGGCGCGGCGTGCACGGTCTCGACCTCGGGATCTCGGGCCAGCGCGGTCACCAGGGCGTGCTCACGGCCGCCGTTGCCGACCACCAAGACCTTCACGGACGACGAGCCTATCGGCGGAATGGGCCGCGCCGGGTCAGCGAGGGGTCACAGCAGGTCGTGGATGGAGACGGTCTCGTGCCGCCCCGGGCCAACACCTACCGCCGAGATGCGGGCGCCCGACATCCCTTCCACGGCCTTGACGTATGACGCCGCGTTCGCTGGCAGGTCCGCCAGGGTGCGCGCCCCGGAGATGTCCTCCCACCAGCCCGGGAGCTCCTCGAAGATCGGCTTCGCGTGGTGGAAATCGGTCTGGTTGACCGGCATCTCGTCGTGCCGGACCCCGTCGACCTCGTAGGCGACACACACCGGGACCGTGGGCAGCCCGGTGAGGACGTCGAGCTTCGTCAGCACGAAGTCGGTGACGCCGTTGACCCGAGCGGCATACCGGGCCACCACCGCGTCGTACCAGCCGCAGCGCCGTGGGCGCCCGGTCGTGGTGCCGTACTCCCAACCGGTCTTGCGCAGGAACTCCCCGGAGTCGTCGAAGAGCTCGGTAGGGAACGGCCCTTCGCCGACTCTGGTCGCATAGGCCTTGACGATGCCGATGACGCGGTCGATCCGCATCGGTGCAAGACCCGAGCCGGTGCAGGCCCCGCCGGCCGTCGCCGACGACGACGTCACGAAGGGGTAGGTGCCGTGGTCGACGTCGAGCAGGGTCGCCTGGCCGGCCTCGAGCAGCACCGTCTCGTCCCGGTCGAGCGCCTGGTTGAGCAACAACCCGGTGTCGGCCACCATCGGCGCGATCCGGTCCCGGTGGGCGAGCAGCTCGTCCATGATCTGGTCGACCTCGATCGCCCGGCGGTTGTAGATCTTGGCGAGGATCTGGTTCTTCAGCTCGAGCGAACCTTCGACCTTCTGCCGCAGGATCTTCTCGTCGAAGATGTCCTGCACCCGCACGCCGATCCGGTTCATCTTGTCGGCGTACGCCGGTCCGATGCCACGGCCGGTGGTCCCGATCTTGCGCGAACCCAGGAAGCGCTCCGCGACCTTGTCCAGGGTGCGGTGATACTCGCAGATGAGGTGGGCGTTCGCGCTGATCGCAAGTCGGGACGTGTCGATGCCTCGGGCCTCGAGCCCGTCGAGCTCCTCCACGAGCACGCCCAGGTCGATGACGACGCCGTTGCCGATGACAGGCGTACACCCTGGGGTGAGGATGCCACTGGGCAGCAGGTGCAGCGCGTACTTCTCGTCACCGATGACGACCGTGTGGCCGGCGTTGTTGCCGCCGTTGAACTTCACGACGTAGTCGACACGGCTGCCGAGCAGGTCGGTCGCCTTGCCCTTGCCCTCGTCGCCCCACTGGGCGCCGACGATCACGACTGCGGGCATGTGCCCACCCTTCTGGTTGTGCGGTCCGTGTTTCGCACCTCGTGCGAAGGCGATCTGCCAGCACGGGAACCGCCCCCGCTACGGATTTTGCCCTGCACGAGAACAGCCCCGGCAAGGCCGGGGCTCTTGCGGTGAAAGGGTAGCGGACCGGCGTCCGGGCCAGTCCAGATCGCGTCGGGTGCCGAGCAACGGGCTCTGCCCGCCCGCGCCGGAGCGAGTCCGGCGGAGTCGGCTGCGACGGGACGTGGGTACTGTTCGATCGTGCAGCGGATTCTCCTGATCACCAACGCCGACGCCGGGACCAACGACCAGGACGCAGTGGAAGCTGCTCTGACCGTCCTCCGCCGCGATGCCGACGTCGAGGTCGCCGCGACGTCCGACCCGGCCGAGCTCGACGAGGTGCTGAGCCACCGCAACGGGCGCGACGTGGTGGTCGCGGGAGGCGACGGGAGCCTCCATGCCGTGGTGGCCGCCCTGCACGGACGTGATGATCTCTCCGGACCGACACTCGGACTCATCCCGCTCGGTACGGGCAATGACTTCGCGCGCGGTGTACAGATCCCTCTCGACCCTGCGCGCGCGGCCGAGGTGGTGGGGCACGGCCGCGAGGTCCAGGTCGACATACTTGCCGATGACGCCGGTGGCATTGTCGTCAACGCGGTGCACTGCGGCATCGGTGCGGATGCGGGGAAAGAAGCCCAGCCCTACAAGGCCAAGCTCGGAAAGCTCGGCTACCTCGTCGGCGCAGTCGTCGCCGGCTTCACCTCACGGGGGCAGCGGATCAGGGTGACCGCGGACGGCTCCGTGCTCGCCGACGGGAGACGGCGGGTGTTGCAGGTCGGGGTGAGCAACGGCGCGTATGTCGGCGGGGGTACGCCGCTGGCGCCAGAGGCCGACCCGACCGATGGACAGCTCGACGTGATGGTGTCGTTCGCGGTGGGACGACGGGACCGGCTGATGTACGCCGCCCACCTCAAGCGGGGCACGCATGAGGAGCGTCACGACGTCCAGACGATGCGTGCCACTCGGGTCGAGGTGCGTGGCGACCACGTCTACTGCAACGCCGACGGTGAGCTGGCCGGACCGGTGCGGACACGGCGCTGGGAGCTCGAACCGGGGGCGTTCTCCATGATGTTGCCGACGGCCGCACAGGCCGAGAGCAGCCGCTGACGCGGCAGCACCGGGCTCAGCCGCGATGCCTCGTCAAAGCCAGCCCCGCTTGACGGCTTCCATCCCGGCCTGGAACCGCGAGTCGACCCCGAGCTCGGCGAGCAGGGAGGCAATCCGCCGCCTGACCGTCCGCAAGGACATCGCGAGCGTGCGGGCGATCTGCTCATCCTTGGCTCCGCGCGCGAGCAGCTCCAGCAGCTGAACGCGCTCACCCGCAGCCAGCTCGGTACCGAACCCCGGCGCCGTGACCGCATGCCCCCACAGCTCGTCGAAGTAGGCAACGCACGCCGCCACGATGGCCGGCTGCCGGATCAACAGCCGCGAGCCGGCCGGACTCCCCCAGATCTCGGGGAGTACCGCGGCCTCCAGGCCGAACAGGGCCATCCGCGTGGGCACGGCGGGCAGGATGCGGATCAGCTCCCCTGCCCGAGCACGGGCGTGGACGTTCTCGGGATTGGTCTCGATGACCTTGGCCGGATAGATGACGCGCGACGCCCGCCCGTTGTCGATCGCCTCGGTGACCGCGACGTCGATACGTGCACCCGTCGGCAGGAACCACTGGTCTGGTCTCAAGAACGCCAAGGGTCCGGTGCTGTTGGAGATGAGCGTGAGCAGAACATCGGCGAGCTCAGCAGCCGGGATGATGTCGACGGCGACCGGCTGCCACTCCGAGCGCTGGCCCAGCAGATGTTCTGAGATGTAGACGTTGAGGTCCCCTCGGATCTGGTCGAGTGCGTCCTTGGCCTCGGTCAGTCGCCGCGACTGCTGGTTGAGCAGGCGACCGAGCGCGAACTCCGGCGGCGAGGGGAACACCTGGTCCTGGCTGACGCTGACGAGGTTGCGCTCGAGGAGGGGTACGAGATCGGGCTGGAGGTCTTCGAGGCGGCACGACAGGATGTCGCAGAGGCTCTCGAGGGAGATACCGGGGCGTCGGAGAGCAAGCCGGTAGAGCTGTTCGCTGGGTCCGGTGATGCCCAGGGGGCTCAACGGGCCCGAAATAGACTGCTCTGTCTCCGCCATGACTGGCAGGTTACGGCCAGTGGCAGCATGGTGCCACTTCTTCTGACCGGTTTTGACAGACTGATCACCGTAAGAGCGCGGCCTCGGAATCGACGCAGGGGACGATTCCGTTGTCGCGCTCTTGTGTGTCTGCAGGTCGTCGGCGCCGTGGCGGGGGACCAGCCCTGCCCGTCGCGCGTCGCGGGCTGCAGGCATCATGGCCCCATGACTTTCGACAACCTGCTGGGCGGACCACCGCCGACGTACCTGCCCGAGGACCCTGCCTCGGCCGCTCTGAGCTCCGGCGCCGAGCCGCGCCAGGTGGCCCGGCAGCTGCCGGCCTCATCGCTGGCGTGGGCCCTGGTCGCCGAGGAGTCGCTCTCGTCCGGTGATGATCTGTCGGGGTACGCGTTCGCCCGGGTCGGATACCACCGCGGCCTCGACGCACTACGTCGCAGCGGCTGGAAGGGACACGGGCCGATCCCGTGGGAGCACGAGCCCAACCAGGGCTTCCTGCGCTGCCTGGCCGCCCTGGCGAGGGCGTCGGATCTCATCGGCGACGTCGACGAGGCCGAGCGTTGCCGGGCGTTTCTCACCGACTCCGACCCGACCGCCCCCCACTGATTGCCCCCTCCCGGACGGTAGTTCCTGTCCCCTGGCCCTCCACGTTTGCCTAGTTCACAAGCCAGGTGGCTTGTGAACTAGGAAAACGTGCCTAGGGGACAGGGGAGCTCCCTTGCTGGCCTCGTCGGCTCCGGGCTTTTGCTCAGCCTCACTGCTCCGGGTTGCCGTCTCGCTGTTCGCGGAGAACCTGATCGCGCTCGGCTGGTTCGTCGTACCGCGTGTCGCGCGATCTGGATTTCGCTCGTGCACCCTCGATGGCAATCGGTTTGACGGAGATGAGGACCAGGGCCTGCAGGACCAGATCGATGTGCTTGGCCAGGAAGTCGACCTGGCCCAACCAGTATCCGAGCAGCGTCACCCCGGTCGCCCA
>JANLYC010000432.1:0-3526 GCA_031365435.1 Nocardioidaceae bacterium | reverse complement strand
GTCAAGGTCGTCGAGGGCAACCGCTCGCGTATCCAGATCTTCCAGGGCATCTGCATCCGGATCCAGGGCTCCGGTGTCGGTCGCACCTTCACGGTGCGCAAGGTCAGCTTCGGCGTCGGGGTCGAGCGCACGTTCCCCTTGCACACGCCGATCATCGACAAGATCGAGGTCGTGACCCGGGGTGACGTCCGCCGGGCCAAGCTCTACTACCTGCGTAACCTTCGCGGCAAGGCCGCCAAGATCAAGGAGCGTCGCGACGCCCCCGTCACTCGCTGAGCCGGTTTGTCCTGATCGACGCTCGGGCAAACCCCCACTGCGTTAGGCTCAGGAAGTGAATCCGGTTCCTCCTGAAGGTCCTGCGCCGGCCACAGAGCCGGACCTCGACCGGGACTGGCCGAAACCTGACCACGTGACGAAGCCCTCGTCGAGCACACCCACGCGCCATCGGCCGCGGATCCACCGACCCGGCCGGCGCAAGGCCACGACGCCACGCAAGAACCTTGCGTTGTGGCAGGAGTCGCTGATCCTGGTGGGCACCGCCCTGATCCTGGCTCTGCTGATCAAGACGTTCTTCGTCCAGGCGTTCTACATTCCTTCCGGCTCGATGCGCGACACGTTGCGCGACAACGACCGGATCCTCGTCGAGAAGTGGTCTTACTGGTTCGGGGGAGATGTCCGGCGCGGTGACGTCGTCGTCTTCGACGACCCGGCCAACTGGCTCGGCGAGGAAGACGTCCGGACCACCACCGGGCCGGTCAGCCAGGTGCTTTCGACCGTCGGGCTCTACCCGACCGGTGGACACCTCGTGAAGCGGGTGATCGGTGTCGGTGGTGATGAGGTGGCTTGCGTCGACGGCGCAGTCCAGGTCAACGGCATACCGCTGCAGGAGTCGTCGTACGTCACCCTGCCTGCCAAGGCCTGCACCGGCAACTTCGACGTCACGGTTCCCCAGGACCGGTTGTGGGTGATGGGCGACAACCGGGACCACTCGGCCGACTCGCGGGTCCACACCGGCGACCCGGGCGGTGGTTTCATCCCGGTCAACGACGTCGTGGGCAAGGTCTTCGTCGTCGTCTGGCCCCTCGACCACTGGACGTTCCTGCACCGTCCGGGGACTTTCTCCGACCCCGGGCTCGACCAGGCGGCGGGTCTCGTGTCAGGCTCTGCACCGCTCGGGCTAGCGTTGCTCGGGTGCGGGCCGTTGGTTCGCCGCATCCGACGACGACCGCCCAGAACCGAGGATTGATGCCCGAGGAGACCACCCGCTCCGGGCCCGAGGCCGCCGCCTCCGCTCCGTTCGGGGAGGACGGCGACCCGCAGAGCGCTGGAACCGGTGTGACCGACAGCCCGGACGGCCCCGGAGACACCGACGTGCCGGCTGGCACCAGGCGCTCGGCCGGAGACAGCCCGGCCCGCAGAACCGGGCGGTTCGTGCGCGAGCTGGTCATCATCGTCGCGATCGCCCTGATCGCCTCGGCGCTGCTCCGTGCGTTCGTCGTCCAGGCCTTCTACGTTCCGTCGGGCTCGATGCTCCCAGCCATCCAGCTGCAGGACCGCATCCTGGTCACGCGCATCGGCGACGTCGAGCGTGGTGAGGTCGTCGTCTTCGAGGACCCCGGCGGCTGGATCCCCGTCGCCGAGCAGGCGGCGCCACCTGGCGCGGTCCGCAAGGCTTTCGAGTTCGTGGGCATCCTGCCCGCATCCGGGCACGAGCATCTGGTGAAGCGTGTCATCGGGTTGCCGGGTGATCACGTCGTGTGCTGTGACCAGGCGGGCAAGCTGAGCATCAACGGCCAGGCCGTCGACGAGTCCGGGTTCATCGCACCGGGCAACGCCAGGGCCGACAACGTGTCGTTCGACGTCCTCGTCCCGAAGGACCGCATGTTCGTCCTCGGCGACAACCGCTACGTCTCGGGAGACTCGAGTCGCCACCTGACCGGCCAGGCCGCGTTCGTGCCGATGAGCCTGGTCACAGGACGCGCCTTTGCGGTGATCTGGCCCTTCTCCCATCGTCACTTCCTGCACATTCCCGCCGCGTATGACGACGTGCCTGCTGGACAGGCGCCACCGGACAAGGGTGTGATCACTCCGGTCAAGCCGGATCAGGGACAATGATCGAGCAATGAGCCCGCTACCTCGTGGAAGCACCGTGCGACGCGACGCCGGCCTGTACGGGTACGAGCGGGCGCTGCGTCGGGTCGGCCTCACACCGATCGCGGGCGTCGACGAAGCCGGACGCGGCGCCTGCGCAGGCCCGTTGGTGGCCGGCGCGGCCATCCTCCCCGACGGGGCGCGCGGGGTCATTCCGGGCCTGGCCGACTCCAAGCTGCTGACTGCCAAGGCGCGCGAGCGTTGCTACGACCAGATCGTCCGGCGGGCCGTGGCGTGGTCGGTCGTCGTCATAGAGTCCACCGAGTGCGACGAGCTGGGGATGCACGTGGCGAACGTCGAGGCGCTGCGGCGGGCCCTGGCCAGGCTGGACACGCGCGCCCACTACGTCCTGACCGACGGGTTCCCTGTCGACGGTCTGGGTGTGCCCGGACTCGCGGTCTGGAAGGGGGACCGGGTGGCGGCCTGCATTGCTGCCGCGAGCGTGCTCGCAAAGGTCACCAGGGACCGCATCATGACGAACCTGCACGACGACTACCCGGAGTACGACTTCGCGATTCACAAGGGGTACGTCACCAAGGACCATCAGCAGGCGTTGCGGGCGCACGGTCCCTGCGCCGAGCACCGGCGCCGCTTCGTGAACGTGCGTCGGGTCGAGGGCGGCGGGAGCGAGCTGGTGTTGACCGCGGAAGAGCTGGAGCCGTACGAGCGGGTGGAGATGTCGCGATGAGCGCTGAAGACCTCGAGAAGTACGAGACCGAGATGGAGCTCCATCTCTACCGTGAGTACCGCGACGTGGTGGCGATCTTCAAGTACGTCGTCGAGACCGACCGACGGTTCTACCTGTGCAACGCCGTCGACCTGAAGGTCCGTACCGAAGCCGGGGACGCGTACTTCGAGGTCACCATGTCCGACGCCTGGGTGTGGGACATGTACCGTCCGGCGCGCTTCGCCAAGAACGTCAAGGTGGTCACGTTCAAGGACGTCAACATCGAAGAGCTCGCGAAGTCCGACCTGGAGCCGCCGAAGCCGTGACCTGACGGGTCGTGCACAGGCGGGCCACGCCTGGTCGGCCCTCCACAGTCGGGTTCTCCTCCATCGCCTTGCCGGCCCACTACCGGCACGGTGGTCGTGGAGGTGGACCCATGACAACGCAGGCGCAACGCAAAGCGCTCGGCGACTTCGGCGAACGCAGTGCCGCTCAGTTCCTCATCGGGATCGGGATGGTGGTGCTCGACCGCAACTGGCGATGTACGGCGGGCGAGATCGACATCGTCGCGCTCGACGGCACTGACCTCGTCGTATGCGAGGTCAAGACGCGCTCGAGCACGCGTTTCGGGACACCGCTCGAGGCGATCACCCCCGCGAAGGCCGCTCGTCTGCACCGTCTCGGGCGCCGGTGGGCCCTGCTGCATCG
>JANLYC010000428.1:0-13727 GCA_031365435.1 Nocardioidaceae bacterium | reverse complement strand
GCGTGTGGGCGCCGTTGGCCCTGGCCTGGTCACGCAGGTTCTGCAGGTGGCGGGCGAGGTACTCCACGCCCCCGGCCGGCGTGTTGTTGATGCGCCCTGACGAGCTGGTGGACGGGATCTTGTCCAGGTTGCCGTGGAAGTCGTTGATCGCCAGCAGGTCGAGGCGGATGTCCTTGCTCGCGGCGGCCTGGGTGTGGCGCTGGTAAAGCTGTTGTGCGGAGACGTCGTGGGTGGCGGCGGGTCCCTCGGTGTCGTGGACCGAGAGGGCCGGAGCAGCGGTGGCCAGCATGGCCAGGGTGGCCGCCGCCGAGGCGAGTGAGCGGCGTCGAAGAGTTGAGGACATCACGGTCATACTCCTGTCGAAGGTGCGAATGGTGCGCACGCTACCGTGCCGCCCTGACCTTGGGGACCCCACCGCCCGTGCCCGGTGCTCTTTTGTCTGGCGTCGTCGGCGTGTCGCGGCCGTGGGCTGCTCCCGGGCACCGCGCTGAGCCGTCGTGCAGACTGAGCGCATGACCTTCATCGCCGCCGACGACCGCTACGACTCCATGCGTTACCGCCGTTGCGGCCGCAGTGGGCTCAAGCTGCCGGCGCTGTCGCTGGGGCTCTGGCAGAACTTCGGTGACGAACGGCCGCTGGACACCTCACGGGCCATCATGCGACGGGCGTTCGACCTGGGCATCACGCACTTCGACCTGGCGAACAACTACGGTCCTCCCTACGGCGCTGCGGAGACCAACTTCGGTCGCATCTACACCGAGGACCTCGCGCCCTATCGCAACGAGCTGGTGATCTCGACGAAGGCTGGTTGGGACATGTGGCCGGGGCCTTACGGCGACCTGGGGTCCCGCAAGTACCTGCTGAACAGCCTCGACGACTCGTTGCGCCGGATGCGCCTGGATTACGTCGACATCTTCTACAGCCACCGCCTCGACCCGCACACGCCTCTCGAGGAGAGATGGGGGCCCTGGACAGCGCGGTGCGCCAGGGAAAGGCCCTGTACGTCGGCATCTCGTCGTACTCGCCCGAGCGCACGCGCGAGGCGGCCGCCATCCTGCGGACACTCGGCACCCCGTTGTTGATCCACCAGCCGTCGTACTCCATGCTCAACCGCTGGATCGAGCCGGACCTGCTCGACGCCGTCGGCGAGGTCGGCGCCGGATGCATCGCCTTCACCGCCCTGGCCCAGGGCATGCTGACCGGCAAGTACCTCGACGGGATTCCGGCGGGCTCGCGGGCGGATTCCGGCGGCAGTCTCGACAAGGCATGCTGTCCGACGAGACTTTGGAGCGGATTCGCGGGCTCAACGCGATCGCCGTCGAGCGTGGTCAGTCGTTGGCGCAGCTGGCGCTGGCCTGGGCTCTCCGCGACGAGCGGATGACCTCGCTGGTGATCGGTGCGAGTAGCGTCGAGCAGCTCGAGGAGAACGTCGCGGCCTTGGACCAGCTGGCCTTCACCGAGGACGAGCTCGCCCGGATCGACGCCTATGCCGTCGACTCAGGGATCGATCTGTGGGCATCGTCCAGCACCAGCTGATGTCAAGGTTTCAGTCTTCAGTCTGCTATTGTTAGGTCATGACCTTAATCCTGATGAGTGAAGGTCCACGCCGGGGAGGGCGACCGTGTACATCCTGACCGTCGACCAGCGTGGCAGCCGGCGCGGTGATGACCAGGTGCCGTCCCTGCTCGACGACCTCAACCGTCGTACGCCGTCAGACGGACTGCTCCGGGCGTTCGAGCGCACTGCCGGAGACGAGGTCCAGGGCGTGTTGACGAGGCCGGACACCGTGCTGACGATCGTCGTCGACCTGCTGCGCAGCGAGCAGTGGAACGTAGGGCTGGGCATCGGACCCGTGCACGAGCCGCTCCCGGCCAGCACCCGGGCTGGGGGAGGGGCGGCGTTCTCGTACGCACGCGACGCGGTCACCCGGGCAAAGCGCGGTCCGCATCATGTGGCCGTCACCGGTGCCGACGCCGGTCAGGCCGACAGCGTCGAGACCATGCTGTCACTCCTGGCGTTCGTGCTGGCCCGTCGTACGTCGGGGGGTTGGGAGATCATCGACCTGCTCCGCAGCGGACATTCGCGCGGCGAGGCCGCCCACCGCCTCGGCATCTCGGAGTCCGCGGTCGCGCAGCGCCTGCGCGCGGCGGGCTGGGTTGAGCAGCAACGCGCTGAGCGGCTGGCCGTCCGGCTGCTCGCAGAAGAGGAGTCCTCGTGACGTCCGGAGTCGTCGTCCTCGCGATCGCACTGGTGTTCGCCACGGCGGGTTGGCAGAGCTCGTGGCCGACCCGTGTCCGCCTGGGTCTTGTGGCCATCACCGGCATGTTGCTCGTGCTGGCGGCTGGGCTGGCTCTCTGGGACCGCGTAGGCGCCCCCGACTCCCGGTCCGTGGCCGTGGCACTGGCTGCACTGTTGGCCGTCGCCGGTGGCGGTCCGCTGACGATGTCCGTCCTTCGGCTGGTCGACGGGGACCGGCCCTCGAGTGACCCGGACTCCGTGGAAGGCGCTGGGCGCACGTTGCAGGGCGGGGTCTGGATCGGGGCGCTCGAACGCGTCGCTGTCTACGCGACGCTGGTGGCCGGATGGCCCGAGGGGCTGGCTGTCGTGCTGGCGCTCAAGGGTGTCGCCCGCTACCCGGAGATCCGGGGCTCCGAGACTGTCGGCGCCCAGCACGGCGTGGCCGAACGGTTCATCATCGGCACGTTCGTGAGCGTGCTGTGGGCGGCCGCCTGCGCCGGGATCGCCCTCACCTGGTGACCGCTCGTCGGGGCTGAGTCCGAGCGGCCATGGACCCGTCGGCCATTGTCGGTCGGGTCCGCCACGGCGTACCGTCACCGCGTGACCGACCTCGCCGAACTCCTCCAGCAAGCCGCCGCCGAGGTGGGCCGGTTCCGAGCCGGCCTCGACGACAGATCGGTGGCCCCACCTGTCGACCACGAGGCCCTGCGGGACGCCTTGGGGGGTGCGTTGGCCGCGGGCCGTACGCCGCCGGACGTCGTCATCCGTGAGCTCGTCAAAGCAGTGGACTCGGGGCTCGTGGCATCGGCCGGGCCACGCTTCTTCGGCTTCGTGATCGGTGGATCGCTGCCGTCGGCGCTCGCAGCCGACGTGCTGGCCGCCGGCTGGGACCAGTGCGCGTTCAATGCCACCCTGTCGCCCGCGGCCCTGGCCGCCGAAGAGGTGGCGGGCGACTGGGTCAAGGACCTGCTCGGCATCCCGGCTACCGCCTCGGTGGGCTTCGTCACTGGCGCTCAGGAAGCCAACACGGTTGCGCTCGCGGCGGCGCGCCACCACGTCCTGGCCGAGCAGGGCTGGGACGTCGAAACCGAGGGACTGCACGGCGCTCCCCGGGTCCGCGTGATCGCGAGCGTGGAACGACACGCCACGATCGACAGGTCGCTTCGGTTGCTGGGACTGGGCAATCACGCCGTCGAGCCCGTGCGCGCCGACGGCAACGGAGCCATCGACCTGTCGCACCTCGATGAGGTACTCCAGCAGGGACACGGCGCACCGACCGTCGTGTGCGTGCAGTCCGGCAACGTCAACACCGGGGCCTGCGACGACCTCGGGGAGGCGTGCGACCTCGCGCATGCCCGCGATGCGTGGGTCCACGTCGACGGAGCTTTCGGGTTGTGGGCCGCGGCGGCTCCGTCGTTGCGGCACCTGGTGGCCGGCATCGACCGGGCCGACTCGTGGGGCTGTGACGCGCACAAGTGGTTGAACGTGCCGTACGACTCCGGGCTCGTCCTCGTCTCGCGTCCGGCCGTGCACGCGGCGGCGGCGTCGTACACCGCGGCCTACCTCACCGGTTCAGGTCAGGGGGCCCCCGCCGGCAGCGATCTCGTCCTGCAGTCGTCCCGCCGGGCTCGCGGCTTCGCGGTCTGGGCTGCCCTGCGTGAGCTCGGTCGCGACGGCGTTGCGGATCTCGTCGAGGGCACCTGCCGGCATGCGCGGCGCTTCGCTCAGCAGCTCGGCGAGGCAGGCGCTGAGATCGGCAACGATGTCGTGCTCAACCAGGTGTTGGTCGCCTTCGGCAACGACGAGCAGACCGACGCCGTGATCGCGCGGGTTCAGCGAGACGGCACCTGCTGGATGGGTGGTACGACGTGGCGCGGCCGCCGGTACATGCGGATCTCTGTCTCGAACCACGCCACCACCGAGGCGGACGTGGACCGGTCGGTGCAGGCGATCCTCGGTGTCTGGAAGCCATGAGGTCGGCCGGCGGCGTCGTTCGGGCCGCCGGCCGTACTCATGTCAGTGCTCGCGCGTCAGTGACGGTGTCCCGTGAAAGACGGCCACATGGGCACGACTCCGCCGGCGCGGTCGCCTGCGTGGCCGAGGTGGGCAAGCCCCCAGTTGTCCTCGATGGTGGTGAGGAGCGAGTAGTGGTTGTAAGGGGTGTGGTCGACGAAGTGGCGCGGTCCTGACGCAGACACAACGATCGCGGGGATCAGCCCGCCGCCGTACGTACCGCCAGGCCAGTCGGGGCTGATCCGCGGGTCGGCGGCGCCGACGTACGGGGAGTCACAGCACCCGTCAGCGTTCTCCCAGCCACCGGTCGGCTCGTTGCCGGTGTAGTCGTTCTCGTCGGTCACGATGACGATGGCGGAGTGTCGGGTCCAGGCGCGCGAGCTCATGATCGTGGTCACGGCCTGCTTGGTCCAGTCGTCGCCCTTCTTCTTGAGGGCGGCGTCGTTTGCGTCGTCCTTGGTGGTGCCGTACGGGCACGGGGTCTCAGGATGCCCGGCGACCGTGTCGTACACGCCGCCATGCATGTCGTTGCACTGGTTGGGTGAGATCCAGACGAACTGCGGTGCGTGTCGACTGTTGAGGTCGGAGGCGAGGGCGCTGTAGTCCTTGACCTTGGCCATCCTCGAGGGGTTGTTCTTGATGTCGTCGAACAGCACGAACGCGTTGTGCTTCTTGGCGTACAGGTGGATCTGGGTGCCGTTGACGGTAGGCCCGAACCGGTCCAGCTTGTTGGCCGGCAGGTCCTCCATGTAGGCACCCCAGCTGATGTGGCGGGCCTCGAGCTGGTCGACCAGGTTGGCGCGGTCCAGGTTGACGATGTTCTCGTCCTCGTCGTCCTGGATACCGAAGTTGTCGCCCGCGATGGCGGCGATGTAGTTCGGCATCGAGGGGTGCGTGACGCCGTAGTAGTGGTCGGCCATCGAGTAGGTGTCGGCCAAGTGGTTCAGGAAGGGCGCATTGGCGTTGCCGATGACGCTGGACTGTGAGTGGTTCTCCAGCATGATGACGAAGATGTGGTCAAGGCGGCTGCCATGCCGGTCTGATCCCTGGCCGCCGTGGTGGTCGGCCTGACCTCCACCGGACCGGGCCGACGGCGAGACGTGTGGTCCCGCCTGGGCCCCGGTGGTGGCGGCAAGGATGGCGGCCGACGCGAGTGCCACGGCCGGAAAGAGTGTGCTTCGTAGTCGCATGGGGTGCGTGCTCCTCAGGTGCGAGACGGGCGATCCGTGTGAATTGTCGGGGCTGAGGCTACTCCTGTCCTGACGCAGGCGCTCTGTCTCGGTGCCGCCCTTGTCGGTCTGCCCCCCTAGGGTCAAGGCACCCGGATCGACGCGGTGTCGGTCCCCGAGGAGGTGCACCCATGAACTTCGAGATCCAGGTCGTGTTCCTGCCCGTGTCCGACGTCGATCGTGCCAAGGCTTTCTACGTCGAACAGGTCGGCTTCCACGCAGACCATGACCAGCGCGTGCATGACGGGCTGCGGTTTGTCCAGCTGACTCCGCCGGGCTCCGCCTGCTCGATCGCCTTCGGGGAGGGGATCGTGGCAGCCGAGCCGGGCACCGCGACCGGCGCGATGCTCGTGGTGGACGACATCGAGGCGGCACGCAGCGACCTGTCGGCGCAAGGAGTGGAGGTCAGTCCGGTCGACGACCAGGTGTGGGGACGCTTCGTCTACTTCAAGGACCCGGACGGCAACCCCTGGACCGTCCAGCAGCTACCGGCACGCGCGTAGCCACAGGCCGGCCTCTCGATGGCGCCCCTCCACAGCAATTGTCGGTGGGCCCGGGACCGCCGAGGAGCGACCTAGCGTGTGGGTCCTCATCCGCACCCCGTGAGGAGTGGTCCCATGTCATGGTCGTTCCGAGACAAGCGCATCTACGTCACCATCGCCGTGTTCGGCCTGGTCGTCGGACTGGTCGGGGGGTTTCTCCTCGACAAGGCCAACGGCGAGGTCGCGACACTCGCAGCCGGCCAACCTCGCCCGTTCTCGTCGACCGCGGGAGCATCGTCAACGATCGCAGTTGCGCATCAGGTCGCCCAGCAGCTCATGTGCCGCGACGAGGCCCCGGACTATCCCGGCTGTACAGCGGCGCAGGCCCGTTCGCAGGAGGCACCCACGCGGCGGATGACGCGACGGCACTACGGCGCCGGTCGCTGGGGCCAGAGTCGGCACGAGTATGCCGGACTGCATCGCCCGGGCAACCACAAGCTACGCCGTCTCTATCACCGTGCGGTCGTACGGTTCGTCGCCCAGCGGACCAGGGCGGGGGAGTCCGTCGCCGACGCCTATCCGCGCTACCGCACCTGGAACGCGTTCAAGGCGAACACCTCGTGCTCGGGTGTGTTCAGCTGGCCGCTCAAGCCCCTCGGCTGGTGTCAGATCACCTCGGCCTTCTCGCACTGGCGCGACGCCGTCGAGGCGACCAAGAGGCTGGTTCTCAAGTGCGACGGCCTGGTGGTGGGTGCGATGGCCACTGGAGCCGCCATCGCGGCCTGGACCGGTGTGGCCATCGGTCCGGCGGCCGCGATCGCCGGCGGTGGTGCAGCGCTCGGATGCGCGGTCGAGACGATCTACGACCAGCTGTGGTCCTGGTGACAGGTGCGGCTGGTGCCGTGCATCAGTCGGCGGCCGCGGGCTCAGCCGGGTCAGCGGGTTCGGCTCGCTCGACCAGCGCGATCGTGATGTTGTCCGGCCCGCCGGCGGTCATCGCAGCACGCCAGAGGGCGAAGATCGCCTCGGCTCCCGTGAGCTCGCCGAGCACCGTTGCGATGGCCTGGTCCTCGACCACGTCGGTCAGTCCATCACTGCACACCAGGTAGCGCGTGGTGGCATCGACGTCATGGCGCGCCACGTGCGGCTCGACCGGCGTGAGCACCGGCGCACCGCCGAGCGTCTGGGTCACGATCGACGTGTGCGTCTGGCCGCGGCCGAGCGGCGGGCTGTCGTCCGTGCTGACGAGGCGCAGTCCCGCTGAGTCGTGGGCGTAGACGCGGCTGTCTCCGACGTTGAACACGAGCACGGACTGCGCGGCCATCACGACGCCCGCGACGGTCGTGCCCATGCTCGTCCAGGAAGGATCGAGCCCAGCCTGCTCGAACACTGTCTCGTTGCAGGCGATGAGAGCGTCCCGCAGGAGGTCTTCATCCGCCATGAGGTGGCCGACCCGCGAGAGCGACTCCACGACCACGCTCGAAGCGAGCTCTCCGGCGGGATGGCCGCCGAGGCCGTCGGCGACGGCGACGACGACCGGATCGCGCAGGGGGAAAGCGAGCGTCTGTGGCGTGGACGTCGTGACAGCGCAGGTCGTCCACGCACCGACGACCAGGCTGTCCTCGTTGTGGTCCCGTACCGCACCGTCATGGCTCAGTGCGGTCACCAGGATGGCTGTCATCGAGCGTCCCGCCTTCGCGTGCCGAGTGCCCGGGTCGGGCCTGCGTTTTGTCCTGCGTCCTGCCGTGCTGTGACCCTAGCCGGACCAGGAGCGGCCTCGAGGGTGGGGTTGGCGTGGATGCTACCAAAGAGTAACAATGGAGGGACACCCGATCCGAGGAGCCGAAGTGAGCACCGATGTCACCGCCAAGACCGCAGATCCGTCGACACCCGATTCGCAGGCCTCGCAGGTCACCGAGCGCGAGGCTCGGGCGGTAGCAGAAGCCGCGCGAGAGACCGAGTGGGTGCGGCCCAGCTTCGCCAAGGAGCTGTATCTCGGCCGCTTCGATCTCGACCTGATCCATCCACATCCGCGGTCCGACCCCGACGACGCCGCCCGCGGAGAGGCCTTCCTCGACCGCTTGCGGGCGTACTGCGAGACGCTCGACGCGGGTCGGATCGAGCGCGAGGCGCTGGTGCCCGACGAGTACCTCAAGGGCTTCATCGAGCTCGGCGCCTTCGGCATGAAGATCCCGACGGAGTACGGCGGCCTCGGCCTGACCATGACCTACTACGGCCGGGCACTGATGCTGGTCGGCTCCGTCCATCCCACCCTGGGCGCGCTGCTCTCGGCGCATCAGTCCATCGGCGTACCCGAGCCGGTGAAGCGGTTCGGGACTGACGAGCAGAAGCAGGCCTACCTGCCGCGCTGTGCCGAGGGTGCGATCAGCGCCTTCCTGCTGACCGAGCCAGACGTCGGTTCCGACCCGGCCCGCCTCGGAACGACTGCGACGCCGACAGACGACGGGCAGGCTTATCTGCTCGACGGCGTCAAGCTCTGGACCACCAACGGTGTCATCGCCGAGCTGCTGGTGGTGATGGCTGCAGTGCCGAAGCACGACGGAGGCCGCGGCGGCATCACGGCGTTCGTCGTCGAGGGCAACGCCGAGGGAGTGACGGTGGAGCGCCGCAACGCCTTCATGGGTCTGGCGGGTCTCGAGAACGGTGTCACGCGCTTGCATCAGGTGCGCGTCCCGGTGGCCAACCGGCTCGGTCGTGAAGGCGACGGGCTCAAGATCGCCCTCACCACGCTCAACACCGGGCGTCTGTCGATTCCGGCCATGTGCACCGCGGCCGGCAAGTGGTGCACCAAGATCGCGCGCGAGTGGTCGACAGCCCGGGTCCAGTGGGGCAAGTCGCTGGCCGACCACGAGGCGGTGGCCACCAAGCTCGCGTTCATGGCGGCCACGACTTTCGCGCTCGAGGCCGTGCTCGACCTGTCGGGCCAGCTGGCAGACAGCGGAGCCAAGGACATCCGGATCGAGGCCGCGCTCGCGAAGCTGTGGTCGAGCGAGATGGCGTGGCAGATCGCCGACGAGCTCGTCCAGGTACGAGGCGGACGGGGGTTCGAGAGTGCCGACTCGCTGGCTGCGCGCGGCGAACGGGCCGTGCCCGCAGAGCAAGTCCTGCGCGACCTCCGGATCAACCGCATCTTCGAGGGGTCGTCGGAGATCATGCGGCTGCTCATCGCCCGCGAGGCAGTGGACGCACATCTGGCGGCTGCCGGTGACCTGGCCTCGCCCGACGCCGACACCGCGGCGAAGGCCAAAGCCGCGGTCAAGGCGAGCGGTTTCTATGCCAAGTGGCTGCCCAAGCTCGTGGTGGGGAAGGGCTCCGTTCCGACGTCGTACGACGAGTTCGGTCGGTTGGCGAAGCACCTGCGCTTCGTGGAGCGTTCCTCGCGCAAGCTGGCCCGTCAGACGTTCTACGGCATGTCCCGCTGGCAGGCGAAGCTCGAGTACCGACAGGCATTCCTGGGCCGGATCGTCGACATCGGAGCGGAGCTGTTCGCCATGGCGGCGACGTGCTCGCGGGCGGCGATGCTCGCTGCCGACGACGCGCAGCAGGGCGACGCGGCGTACGAGCTGGCAGACGTGTTCTGCGCGCAGGCGCGGCTGCGGGTCGAGAAGCTGTTCGACGCGCTCTGGAGCAACACCGATGCAGCCGATGCCCGACTCGTGTCCGGGCTGGTGCGAGGTGACTATGCCTGGCTCGAGGCCGGCGTGCTGGACCAGTCAGAGGGCACCGGTCCCTGGATCTCGGAGTGGAGCGCCGGAGCCAGCGACCTCCCCAACGTCCACCGCGCCTACCGCTAGCCAGCCGACTGTCAGAACCCGGTGGGGCTGGAGCGCTCCTGGGTTCTGACAAGTCGGTCAGGATGGGGGAGTGAACGCCAGGTGGGTCCTCCACGTCGACCTCGACCAGTTCATCGCGGCGGTCGAGGTGCTACGCCGGCCCGAGCTCGCCGGCCGGCCCGTCGTCGTCGGGGGTCACGGAGATCCGAGTGAGCGCGGGGTCGTCTCCACGGCGTCGTACGAAGCACGCGAGTTCGGGATCCGCTCCGGTATGCCGCTGCGCACGGCCGCTCGCAGGTGCCCTGACGCGGTCTTCCTGCCCGTGGACGCGCCGGCCTACGAAGCCGCCAGCGCAGTCGTGATGGACACCCTGCGTGGCCTCGACGCCGTGGTCCAGGTGCTCGGGTGGGATGAGGCGTTCCTCGGCGTCGAGACCGCTGACCCCGAGGCCTTCGCGGCGACGATCCGTGCGGCCGTGTTCGACGCCACCGGGCTGCACTGTTCGGTCGGGATCGGTGACAACAAGCTCCGAGCCAAGATTGCCACCGACTTCGGCAAACCGCGCGGTCACTACCGGCTCACCGAGGACAACTGGTATGCCGTCATGGCGGATCGCCCTACCGACGCGTTGTGGGGGATCGGCCGCAAGACCGCCAAGCGGCTGGCCGCCCTCGAGATCACGACGGTGGGTCAGCTCGCGCTCGCCGACCCGCAGCGTCTCGCGGACGAGCTCGGTCCCACCATGGGCCCCTGGTACCGCCGGCTCGGTCGCGGCGTCGACAGCTCACCTGTCGATGCAACGCCTTACGTACCGCGTGTGCACGGACGCGAGGTGACGTTCCAGCACGACCTGCGTGACTGGAACCAGGTCGACGCGGAGGTCCGGAAGCTTGCTGTCCGGGTGGCCGCGGACCTGCATGCCGAGGGGCGACCCGCTGTTCGAGTGGGGCTGAAGCTGCGCTACGCCCCGTTCGAGACGAGGTCACGGAGCATCACCTTGGCGGCTCCGACCGATGACCCGGAGGCCATCGCCGACGCGGCGTCTGAGCTGCTCGTCACCTTCGATCACGAACGCGCCGTCAGGCTGGTCGGAGTTCGCGCCGAGATGACTCCACCGAACGACTGATATCGCGTCCACCGTACGGTTCAGAAGTCGGTACGAATGGTGACACCACGACCAGGACATGGCACCCGTCTGCTCTCTAGCCTGAGGGGGAGGACAGGAGGAATCGGGATGTCGATCGAAGAGGGCACCAGGGGAAGCCGCGGGCTGGACAGCCACGCCGCTCCCGGTACCTCGGCGCAGCCTCAGAGCGACGCACGGCCCGATGCTCGCACCGGCCCCACGATCGGTGCCCAGAGCGGTCCCTCCTCCGATGTCCTGGCCGGCATCCCGACCGAGACCAGGGCCGTCCTCGACAGCCTGCCCTCGGACTGGAAGGTTCTGCACGCACGTCACTGGCCGGGACGGCCGTTCGACACCGTCGACCATGTGGCCGTCGGACCCAACGGGGTGTTCATCGTCGACAGCGTCGGCTGGAAGGGCGATGTCGTCGTCACACCGGACGCCCTCGAGGTGAATGGGCGCGTGCGGACCGCTGCGGTGCACAACACGCAGGAGATGGCCCGTGAGGTGGCGCTGCTCCTACCGCCTCATCTGCGCGACCACTGCTACCCAGTGATCTGCCTGACCCGGGGTGAGCCGATCAGCGGCTGGGTCAAGGCCGTGCGCGTCTGCACGACCACGACGTTGGCCCACCTCATCGAGACCCGCGATCCCGTCCTGACCGACGCCGAGGTCACCAGCATCGGCATCGAGCTCGACGGAGCCCTGCCCGTCGTGCACACGGCGGCCGAACACAACCGCGCGGCCGACGCGTACAGCGCGCCGGCGCTTGAGCCGGGCAGCATCGCAGCGCCGCCCCGGCCGGCGTGGTATCGCACCTGGACCGGCCGACTCGTCGCTGGTGGTGTCGGCCTGACGGCGACGGCGGTCGCAGTCGTCGTGGGGTTGCACGCAACCGGGAAAGACCTCGAGCTCAACGACGGCGCACGGCCGACCCCGACCTTGCACCAAAGCGTCGACGCGACCCACGGATAGCGAGCGACGCGCCGCAGATCGTCGGCAGCCTCAGTGCTGTGCGCCGAGGCTCTCCCAGTACCGGTTGATGGCTCCGTTGGTCTTGACGAACCAGATGATCGGGCCGACCAGGATGAACACGCCTGGGAAGTGCCACAAGCCGGTGGCACCGCTGACCGGTCGTGCGCGCCCACTCCGCTCATACATCGCGCCCACCTCGGAGGAGGTGATGAACGGCATCACGATGCCGACGAAGATCGCCAGGATCAGGGCCACGCCGCCGCCGAGACCCGCACCGAACTGCGCCAACGCGTCGACGATCATCCTGGCACGCGCTCGCGCGGCAACCGGGGATCTCCACGCGCCGGCACCT
The DNA here is from genome assembly GCA_031365435.1 of Nocardioidaceae bacterium. Taxonomy (GTDB): domain Bacteria; phylum Actinomycetota; class Actinomycetes; order Propionibacteriales; family Nocardioidaceae; genus JANLYC01. The sequence continues at coordinate 1,518 of JANLYC010000428.1, read as the reverse complement.
GACCAACCCGATGGGGCCGGCGGTCCGTCGGCCGTCGGACCTGACGCCGCGGAACCTATGCAGCCTCCCTACCGTTGCTTGCATAAGCGATCCGCGCCCGAGCCGCTATGATGACGTCATCGTCAGCCGGGACTCTTCGTGATCAAGACCACGGTTGCACAACCACTCAGAGGTGGCAGATGACCGAAAGCACTCAGCTCCGGCCGGTGCCCAAGCAGCCCGAGGTGGGCGACGGATTGACGATCCAGGCGGTCAGCAAGCTGCTCAACGTGCCGGCTCCGACGATCCGCTCGTGGGAGCGCCGCTACGGCGTACCACCCATCAGTCGCAGCAGCGGCGGACACCGGCGGTTCTTCCCCGATGAGCTCGTCATGCTGCGCCAGATGCGCGACGAGATCGCGAAGGGACGTCGCGCGTCCGAAGCCGCCGCCCGCGTCAAGGCCGAGTCCGAAGCCGAGTCACCCCATCAGACGCTGATCGACGGGTTCCTGCAGGCGGCATACCGGCTCGACCCGCGCAGCGCTGACGCCCTCCTCGAACATGCGCGGGCCACCGAAGGTGTCGACGTCGCGATCACGGGTGTGCTGCTGCCGGCGATGCGCCAGATCGGCGTCTGGTGGAAGACCGGGCGGTGCGACGTCGCGCACGAGCACCTGGCGACCGAGGCGGCTCGGGCGTGGCTCAACCGGCTGCTCTACCTGGGTCCTTCCCCCTGGCAGCCCGAGACGATCATCCTCACCTGCGGCCCCCGGGACTACCACACGCTGGGACTCGAGTCGATCGGCGTCCTCCTCGCCCACCGCGGCTTCGCCTCGCGTGTCCTCGGCGCGCGGACGCCGGTCAAGTCCCTGTCCGCTGCGATTCACGGGACCGGAGCGAGCGGCTTGATCATGGTTTCGCACCTGGCGATGGGGCGACGCGCCGCGATCGAGGCCCTGAGGTCGGTCGAGCATGGCAGCGCACTGCTCTTCTACGCCGGCAACGCATTCGTCTCGCCCCAGTCACGCAAGGGAGTCCCCGGCACCTACCTGGGTGACGACCTGATCAAAGCCACCGAGATGATCACAAGCGCTCTCGAGTCCTCGCGGGGGCCGCTGCCTCGCGGCTCGTCGCGGCGCTGACCGCACCGCCAAGTCGACAGCATCCGGCCCAACCATCTGCGGGAGTCGCGCGTCAAGGTCTTCGACACCACATCGAGGAGACCCTGATGAAGCACAACCCCACATCGAGGCACGCACGTGCCCTGCTCACGACAGCTGGGCAGCGGAGTACGGCGCTCGCCGTCGTTATCGCCGCGATCAGCATGCTCGCCCTTGCCACGTTGATGGTCCCGAGCGATGCGGACGCAGCATCGCGGCAGGCACTGACTCCCAGCTCGACTCATGGCTGGGTCACGGGCGTCGTCGTCGATCGACGCGGCGACCCGGTCCAGGGTGCGTTGGTGAACGCGCTCAACCCGCGTGAAGTGCCCGAGGTCGGCGTGCTGCCTGACGTCAGCGACCGACGCGACCACAACAA